>NZ_JAYGIG010000008.1:0-88311 GCF_034932105.1 Leptothoe sp. PORK10 BA2
TCACTTTCTGGACGATGGGGGTAGAACGGAAAACCTCGATTTGGGTATCGAGGGGGTTATCCAAGTTGGTTAACGCTTTTAGCTCTCGGTCAGCACCTTCCAGACCAACCAAGGACGATGTTTGGTTAGATGCTTCGAATAAAAGTTTTGATTCGGCTTCATACTTAGGTTCCTGAGTCAGACCAAGAGCAACGGCACCGGTTGCCGTTAGGCCAAAAACCGTCAACACAATTAGCCAGCGACGCTGAATAACTAGCCAATACTTGTGTAAATCTATTTCAATCTCTTGAACAGAGTTATCTTTAGATGCCATTGAGCCTCACTGGGAAAAGGAACGAACTACGACGGAGAGGGTAACGGATTCAATACTCAGAGGTTAAAATCTAAATATCAATCTATATAAAGTTTTCAACAAGCTACTTCATTGAAGGATGAGGGAACGGACTAGGACTCGACAAAACAATCATGACCAGTAGAACTATTATCAGTAGAACCACCTAGCACAGGTGACTATAGAGACACCTAGGAATGATGTATCAGCCCCTTCTAACAGAGGTGTACCCATTCTTTCAAGCAGGGTAATGAATTACAGTGATCATTGGGCCTAGGCATGAGAACTTCATAACATGGTTCAATTTTCTAAAACCCTGATAAAGAATGGGAGCAAATCATAGTGAAATGAAACTAGCGAATGCACCTAGTCAATTCACCTCAACCTGAACCTAGTATTTCTATGTAGGTAATGAAAATCAGAACATTCTGAAGACAATAAACTAAGTCAATCAGAATTTTTCAGGTTATCCACCGAGGAGTTGGTAGGTAATGCCTAAACTAACAACAATAATTACAATATTTATACTGAGTAAAAGAAAAGCTTTGGTAACAAGCATCCTAAATGATACTTACACTGAGGTTAAAGTTTCCGTAAAGCCACTGAGATGGCTCTTGGCAGAGCAAGGGGGTCACAAATTCATAGATGAATTACCTAGGTGCCATAGGCAAGATAGTTGACTGATAAATTAACTTTTAATTACTTAGGATCCCACATTCCGCCATTAAATTGGCACATCCGATAATTAATGACGAAGCCAATGGATTACAGTCTCTAAAGAGGCATAGATTCTCAATAGCTAGGCACTATTGAGAATAATCTAAAAATAGTTCAAGAGAACTATTAAGGCATTCAAAGTCTCTATGTAAAAGTCTTTCAGATTTAATGCCTGATTGTGACAGTTGGGAGTGCGGAATGTTGGTTAGGATGTAATTTGACTAGGGTTGGCATGCACTTAAATTTGAACAAAATTTAAATCAAGCGATGATCCTCGTAGTTCATGAATTTAATAAAAGCTATTGAAGTTCCTTATCTAAATTTTTCCCATTTTTTGCATCACTTTCGCCTTAACCACAGATTGTCTTAACTTCAGGACATTTTGATTAATTCAATTTTATTAAAAAAGACTCATTTTACTGAGAATAGTGAACGAAGTTCCAATGGCTTCAGATATTGCTTTTGAGGGCAAGGCAATTAATAGAGGTGTCCTTTTGATGGCCCCATTAACTAGATTTACGGTATCGCTGATTTTCAGGATGATTTAAGTAGAGAGGAGCTGACGAGCCGTATTGATGACTATCGAATTCATCCGCTAAATCAGCAACGGTAGATTTACTGCTTTGGTTTTACTCACTTTTATCTGGGCTATTTTCGTCCTGCAGCACTCCCTCGGAGTCATCGCTACCTCCAAAGGTGCCATTCTCTTCGTCCTGCAGCACTTCCTCAGAGTCATCGCCCCCTTCGACGGTGCCATTTTCTTCGGAATTTGCAAGGAGCCACTCTTCTTCTGGACGCTTCAAACCATCTTCTAGTCTTTTAGGCATCAGGTAAACATCCACGGAGTCAGCGGTTGCCACATCTTGAGCCGTCATCACATAGAGGGATGTATCACTAAAGTCTTCATCGCCTACGGTTAGGGTGTAGCTTTCCTCATCCACCGTTAGCTCAATCGTAGCGGTAGGCTGATCCAAACCATAGGTTTCTAGCTGGCTGGGGTTAACAACGATAGTCTCTTGGATGAGATCACTGGTGATGATATTGAGTAAAAAGGCAATTGAAGAGGGATCTGCTGGGGCGGCATCAGGCTCAGTCATCTGCCATGTATCATCGGTTTTGGCAAAGGCTAAGCGTTCATCTTCTAGCTCAATGGAAAAAGAACTGACATCGGTTTCCGTAAAATCGTATAGGGTTTCACCATCGGCTGATGGAGTGCCTTTTCTGGTTTCAATAATCGCGACTGTGGCGGCTAATGCGATCGCAACTGCCAACAAGATACCCGTACTGCGCTGTAGTTTCATAGTGTTTATAGACTCCTTAGCGACGACGGAACCAGGTAATACCGGCTCCCACGAGCCCTACCAATGGAAATACAACCAGGGCTAAAACGATCACCAGAATCTGTCGGGATACGGTCATGGTGATGCGGCGGTTGGTAATCTCCTTAGGGCGAATCGATAACGTAGTATCGTCTAAATTACTGAGCCAAGTAACACTGTTGAGAAACACATCTCCATTGATCTGTTGATCGAATAGTCCGTCAGTCGCAAAGGTAGCGTTCCCAATCAGCACAAGGCGAGCTTCTTTTCTCAGTTCATCTGCGGATTCGGGTAGGGACGATTGCTCAGCAGGCTCTTCTTCACTTGAATCTATCCCAGCGCCTTCCGTCTCAGATACCTCACTCTCGGGTGGGTCTGTTTCTAATTCAGGAGCATTATCTTGAGTCTCCTCAATAATCTCTTCCGAGGCCTCTTCTTCTGTCGATAGTTCGTCTTCTTCAGAGGTGGTTTCGGCCGATTCCTCCTGGGGTGATCCCTCGACCTCTTTAGTTAAAACAACACCAATATTAAACGGCCCCTCTGGCGACTGCTGGGTGTCAACATTCAGCTCTCCTGTTTCAGAAAGAGGTTCGGCATAGCTTTGGGGGTTACTTAAAAGTAAGGGTGTGGCCTCCACCCCCTCTACTGGCTTTAACTCAATGGGTCGGGCCAGGGGATAAAATGAACGGCCACTGTTAAAGTCTGCGGTGATGGGATGGTCTCCATAGGTGGTCACTAGGGGGGCAGCGGGCCCTAAACCGACAATTTGCCCCGTATTCGAGGCATCGATAATCAGTCGTTCGTCTAGGGTCACCCCCCAGTCCCCTAGTAAATCATCCAGCTCAGGCTCGGTTTGTGGATCCACCATTAATAGAACGCTGCCGCCGTCATTTAGGTAGGTTTTGAGGGCCTCTACTTCTGGGGGAAAAAATGCTTGTTTCGGCCCTGCAATTACCACTGCATCGGCATCATCGGGGACAATGGCCGTTTGAGCCAGGTTGAGGGCTTCAACGGTAAAACCATCTTCCTCCAAGGCGGCGGCGGCCTGGGCATAGCCCGAGGCAGTGCCATCAATGACAAATTCTTCGTGGCCTTGGATAAAGTAAACTACGGCGTTGCGATCGCGACCAATTTGGGACAGCTTATTGGTCAAATCCTGTTCGGTTAACCCTTGTGCCCCCAACGCCTGAACGAATATTTTTTCATCCCCCAACGCTAGGTGGACCTCTCGGCCCTCACCAGTCACATTAAACTCACGGGCCGCCGCCGGGTCTTGGAACGGATTAATGTGCTCGTAGGTGAGATTGTCGTTAAATTTTTGATAGCTTTCTAGCAGCTGCTGGTCATTGGGGTTCAAAGCTGAGTCAAACACCACCACCTTTACCGGTTGAGCTAATTTTGTGACCACGGATCTGGATTCCGGGGCCAGGGTAAACAGGCCCCCCTCAGTCAGGTCAATGCGAGGGGCATATTGCACCCCTAGAAAGTTCACGATACCCAGAATCAGGACCATGGCTAAGGTGGCCAAGACGGCATTGGTGCCAGCCTGGGTAGACCGATTTTGCCAAAAGCTGCGGTAACCAAATCCGCCTAGGACCAGACTTGCCAAGGTCAGCACCAGACCTAGCACCAGCAGCACAATGGGCAGGGTACTCCAAGTTTCAACCAAACCAGCCACTAGACCAGCGGTAGTCAGAGCTAACCCAGGCCATATCAGCCAGCGAAGATATTTGCGAAAGGTAGATAGCGCTTTCATAGAGGGGGACAGAAAGAAAAAGTAACAGAAATAGGTCAGGGAGAAAGAAATTTTGAGCCCTGGGCATTTAATTTTGAGATTTTGTTTTGAGGTCTTAGCCCAGGGCAGTCAGGGGTTAACCAGCAAACTAAGTGCTCGCGATTTAAACCCAAATGTTAGTTTCTCTGAAACCTAAATGCTTCGATGGATTGGGCTGTGAGAAAAATCCCTAGGACAGTGTAGGAGAGAAAGAGGATCAGACCACTGACATCAAACACGCCTTGGGTAAAGTCGTTGTAGTGTTTTAGCAAGGAGAGATGGCCAATGGCGTCACCAACGGGGCCGGGTAAACCGCTGGCCACCCCTTCGACCACAAACAGCACCAACACCAAGGCAAAGGTAAGAATGGCGGCCAGCACACTACTTTCGGTGAGGGACGAAATAAACATCCCCAGGGAGAGTATGCCAGTAGCCATTAGGATCAGCCCGCCATGGCCCAAAAGCAATAGGCGAAAATCGAAGGGGGGGTCTGACGAGCCGACGACAAAGGATTCGAGGACTAACAGCGGCAGCACTATGGTGATAAAGAAGGTCACCACCCCCAGCAATTTGCCCAGGGCAACAGCCCAATTGGTAATGGGTGAGGTAGCCAAAAGTTCTAGGGTGCCTTGTTTGCGCTCCTCGGTGTATAGCCCCATGGAGAGCGCAGGCAGAATAAACATGGCTAGGGAGCCCAAAAGACCTAGATAAAACTGGGTGAACTCGTAGGGTAGATCCAAGGGGGCGCTCTGGAGACCAGCCTGGTCGGCAAAGGCTGACTGGGTCAACAGACCCTGGGGGCCAAACACCAGAATGACCAAGAGAAACCCGGCGAGGAGCCAAAAAATAGTGGCAATGCCATAGGCCATGGGGGAGGCAAAGTAGCTTTGTAGTTCCCGCCGGTAGATGGCAATAATGTTGCTGATAACGGTAATGAGGCTATTCATCGCTGTCCGCTGAAAGTTCTGTGGAGGGGGCGTCGGTGGAGTCAGGGCCTGATGCTTCGGATGTGGGCACATCAGAGGCGGTGGCATCAGATGGAGCTGGAGGTGAGGGAGCCGTATCGGATGGCGTATCTGTCCCAGAATCTATTTCAGAATCTGGGGTGACTAGGGTCGGTTCTTCAGTGGTGAGGTTAATGAACACGTCTTCCAAGCTGACGCGGTTACGGGAGAGTTCGTACAGACCAAGATCGGCATTGATGATGGCGTTTGCGATCGCACTCCCCGGATCCTCCCCGGTGGCCGCCAACACCTGAAACCGGTGGTGGCCCTCATCTAAGCCTTCCCTGGCCAAGGATTTGACCGATTCCACCTGGTTTAGCTCCTGGAGCACCGCCCGGGCACGTTCCGGGTCCCCCGCCACCTCAATGGCATAGCCCAGCTGTCCGGCTAGGCGGGCGGTCAAGTTTTCCGGGGTATCGGTGGCGACGATGCGCCCCTGATTAATGATAGTGATGCGATCGCAAGTCATGCTCACCTCAGGCAAAATATGAGTCGAGAGAATGATGGTATGTTCCCCCGCCAGACTCTTAATCAGGTTGCGCACATCAATAATTTGCTTCGGGTCCAGACCGACCGTCGGTTCATCCAAAATAATCACCGGCGGGTCATGGACAATGGCCTGGGCAATACCCACCCGCTGCCGAAAACCCTTAGAAAGCTTACGGATCAACACCCGTTTCTTATCATTCAGGTTACAACGTGCCATGGCCGACGCCACCCGCGCCGCCCGATCGCCAATGGGCAGTCCCTTGATCCGCGCCACAAAATAAAGAAACGCCTCCACCGTCATGTCTGGATATAGGGGGGGTGTTTCCGGCAAATAGCCAATGTTCTGCCGGACCGCCATCGAATTGCTGTGGACCTCGTGGTCAGCAATTCGCGCCGTACCGCTAGTGGCGGGCAAATATCCAGCCAAGATCCTCATAGTCGTAGTTTTTCCGGCCCCATTCGGCCCTAAAAAACCTAAAATTTCCCCTGGATCGACCTTGAAGGACACGTCGCTGATGGCCACGGTCGGACCATACGCTTTGCTTAGCTGCTCTACCTCAATCATGGTTTAACCCAATAGAATCAATATTCAGCCCAATATCCATAGACCGACTATTAAAACCGACTCCTAAAACAACGATGACTAATCTCGCCTGACCATTCTGCCACTGATTTTCACAACGGTTGCGATGAAATTGTGCAACCCTATACAGAGAGAAGGTACTAGACCCACCATGACTGCGAGTAACCAAGGCCCCGAGCATTCCCTTACATTTCTTTACTACTTTGGCACCACCACGTTGATCACCATGGGACTGGCCAGTGCGGTACTCAAGCTCAGTCCCGCGAGTCCCATACCCAATCAACTGGGTCTGATTATGGGCTTGGTAGGTGGTGGTTTGGGCCTGTACTTTAATCGCTCCATCACCCTCAAACAACCGATTAAAGGCCATAAGGTTTTTCTGAACCAAATCAGTCAGCCCCTGGCCGAACTGGGATATAGCCAGGTCGATGATGACAGTCTCTCAACCGATATCGTCATGTACTCCCGCAGCAAATTACGGGGGCTACTGTCGGGCAAAATCTATATTCGCCTAGAACCTAAAACGGCCTACATCACCAGCCGCGCTGTCCACATCCGAGGGCTAAAGCAGAAGCTTCAGTAGGCTACTGCAAGAATCGAGCATGGCCCCTGAACGTTCGCATTTTCTCATTTAAGAGTTCACCTGTCTTAAGGTGTGACCTCTGTTATATCCATCACCAAGCCGGTCCATGTCCAAACCAAAGAAGCAAAAATTCCCCCACCTGGTGGGGTCCAAATGGACCGCCCAGCAACGCACCATGGGTTGGCGACATTTTCAAGTTACAAACCGTAAAAATGAAGGCAAACTCGTCTTTGCTGAACTGGTTGCCTCCTGTGATCCAGCCATTCGATTTTGGATCAATGCCAATGTCTTAAAGAACCGTCAGCTCTGGAAAGCAGGATGGCAAACCCGAGATCAAATACCTAACATTCAAACCAAAATTGATGGCATATCTTAACCATCTGCTTTAAGAAATAGCGTTAAGATGGGCTTAAGGTAATAATGTTTACAGAAACCTCACTCGGTTTGTTCAGCTGCCATAGATGGCTGTCCTGGGTAGCATTATTTAACGATTCTGTCTAAGTTAGTAATCGTTTACACCTCCTTACGTTGCTTCACAAATTTCCTACAATTGATACTGGCTTAAGTACAATTGATGTACAGCTCCAATGCTTCCGAATCTGAACTAATGAAGGCAGTTTTACAGCCTTTACTGAACGATTTCAAACATTGGTTTGGTCGCTCGATAAATTTGCTTGAATCCGAAGCTATCAATTTTTTGAGTGAGCGTGAGCAAGAGGAATTACTCAGTCGGGTGCGCCAGGCTCAACAGCTTGTTATTGCATCCCAGTCCCTATCCCAGGCTACTGGTAACCAAGCAGGTGTCGATATGTCTGTAGTCATGTCATGGCATCAATTGGTTCACGAATGTTGGAATGTGGGTATCCGCTTTCGACAGCAGAAAGCCCAAGCAGCCCAAGACAACCTAAACCAGGATAATTAGCGCCACCGCTTCTGAACCTATGCTGCATTTACTCTACATTTTCGCTTTCACCATTCTGGCCTCATTGGCCATCGCCAATCTGGTGCGTAACCTCATTAGTTTGGGTATTGAGACCCGACGAGGTAGCGGCAGTGCAATGTCGTCCATGCCCCAGCAGGCCCGTCGGGTGGCCCATCCTGAACTGCTAGACAGCAATGGGAACCTCTTGGATGAACCCCTACTGGTCATGCGTTCCATTTCCATTAAGGACGCTCGCGAGCAGCTAGATGCCATTTATGAATCTTCAGGGGGTGGCAGCACCCTGGACGACAAGAAAGACGACTAACGTCTCCTTGCCTTTGAGCTCGAATGGGTCGGCATACCGGCTGGAAAATATACGTTGGAAAAATAGATGGTGCAGTGGGTAAGTGGCTGTACCATCTATTTTTTATTGGGGTTAATAAATTCGGGTTGGATATGCCTAGGCTGGTGGGTGCCAGTGCAGTCCATCCTTACTTCGGTAAGGGCCTTACTGAAGTAAAACCCTTACCGAAGTAAATCTTTAGTGGCCATGTCGTTGAACAGGTTCTTGGCCTCTGTTTGAATAGAGTCATACTGCTCCAGTACCGGGGCCACTTCTGCCGTTTCACGCTCTACGTAGTCGTAAAACTGGACAAATATCCGTTCCACTTCTTCGTAGATTAGACTCAGCTTTTGGTTAAGGCGGTCGGCGACATCGGCTTTAAACCGATCCTTTTCGCCGTCGAGGGCCCGTTCAAACTTGGTAATAATCCGTTGGCGCTGCCAGGCAATGCCAATGGCGAGGAAAATGACACCAATGCCCGCAAAGGCAATGCCAATGGCGTTCATAATGGCCTCAGCCACGGCAAACTCAACGATGTGCAAAATGGTACCGGCCACGGCCACAAAGGCACCACCAACGATTTCTGCCGCCATGTTTTCGGCTTCGGAGCCTAGGGTACGGGCCAAGCCGTCATCGGTGAGGAGGTTATTGACCTTAGCTTTGACGCTTTCGATTACCTCCTGGCGACGCTCTAAAATTTTGATGGAAATGGCGCTGCTTTGGAGTTCATGGGTCTGGATGGAGTTGAGGTTCACGGTCAATCCATCTAATAGCTGTCGAATGCCGTCGACGAAATGCTGGGCACCCTCATTGGATAGTTCTTCGAGGGAGGTTTTGAATTCCGTTTGGCAGCGATCTTTAAATTGGTTGATCCAGGTTTGTAGGGACACCTCTTTGTTGAAAATGCCGACAAAGGACCGACGCATTACCGTGACGACGGAGAGGCTATCGCGAAACTCCAGCTTAATGCGGCTGGCAATGGTGTCGTAGCGATCGGAAAGGCGACTGACTAGGGTGTTGATTTCGATTTGCGATCGCCCCCGCCCCACCTCAATTTGCTGCTGAATCCGAGCTGCCGTAGCCCGGTCCTGCTGGAGTTGTACTTTGAGGGTGTGAATGTCGTCCGTTAGGGCTTCGATCAGCTTCTGGGTGGTGGTGCCCACGGAGCGCAGCTTAATTTTGTAGCTTTCCCCCGTTGAAACCATGTCACGAATGTACTGCCGCACGGGGGTAAAGCCGCTGTCAATATGAGCGCCTTCAAACTCCAGCTCGGCGGAGGTGGCAAACACCATGGGTGAGACAATCTGCTTTTGGGCAGCATAGTCCCGCACCTGCTGGACATTGGTCTTTAGATTTTCGGGGCGTAGCAGATCGGCCTGTTGCAAAATAAAGACGACTTTTTTACGCCATTCAACGCTGACGTAGTCCAAAAAGTCCCAGGCACTTTTCTGGTAAGGATTTTTGGCAAACAGCACAAAAAACGTCAGGTCGCTATTGGGAATATAGCGCTCTGTAATCACCTGATGCCCTGCCACCAAGGAATTCGTTCCGGGGGTGTCCACAATGGAAATCTCTTGCAAGATGTCGATGGGGCGACCAATTTTGCGTAAATGGGGCTCCATTTGCTGCACCGTTTCCTGGTCAGCGTAGACAATTTGTTGGATCGAATCGGTGCAGGGGGCAATGTCGGTGGCGCACACCTCCGCCCCTAGCAGCGCATTGACAAAGCTGCTTTTTCCTGCCTTGACCTCCCCCACCACCACAAACAAAAAGGGTTCATCGATGCTGCGCCGCAGGCCGTCTGTGGTTTGTGACAGGCCAGGGTTGTTGATATCGCTGGCTAGATCTTGCATCCGCTGGAGCAGCTGAGCCAGGGCAGAGCGATAGGTTTGCAGCTGCGGATCGATAATGGCTGTTGTTGTCGATGTGTCTGCTGCGTTACCCATAAAAATATCTCGCTCCGGCGGATCGCTACTTAAGTGTACAGATATCGAGAGTGTACAGATATCGAGTGTACAGATATCGGTCTGATGATGAGGTATTAATCAGGGCAAGTGGGTCAATTGGCTGATTTTTTAGGCCATCCTAGTCTGAGAATTAGCCTTGGATCAGCTCAGCTGAATTTCAGCCAAAACCTATTTAATAGGTGCTGGACACCATCTCGTGGCATCCCATGGATTTAGAGAATACCTTAGTTATTATTCCAGCTCTGAATGAAGCGGCCACGATTGGCAATGTGGTTAAGGCGTTGCTTGTTCAGGGTTTAACCCACATTCGCGTGGTGGATAACGGCAGTCAGGATGAGACGGCTGAGATTGCCACCCAGGCAGGAGCTGAGGTAATTTTAGAGCCCCAAAAAGGCTACGGACAGGCTTGCTGGCGAGGGTTGCAATCGGTACCCAAGGAGATTGAGTGGATTTTATTTTGTGATGCGGACGGCAGTGATGATCTGAGTCAGTTGCCAGATTTTTTTGCGCAGCGGCAGCAGCATGATCTAATTTTGGGCAATCGTCGAGGGACGGACCAGGGACGTCAGCAACTGAGTCCGGTGCAGAATTTTGGTAATTGGCTATCGGGGACTTTGATTGCCTGGGGCTGGGGGTATCGCTTTCATGATCTGGGGCCCTTAAGACTGGTGCGAAAGACGGCGTTGGATGAGATTGACATGTGCGATCGCAACTTTGGCTGGACCGTCGAAATGCAGGCCCGGGCAGTAGAATGCGGCCTGCGCATCCGTGAATTACCAGTCAACTATTTACCCCGTCAAGGCGGCCAGTCCAAGATTTCAGGTACTGTCTCCGGCAGCTTCAAAGCCGGAATCATCATTCTGTCTACCCTGGCTCGTCTGTATTGGCAAACACTATGGCGGGGGGCTGAGTATGATGTTTCAACCCGATCGTGGGAAAAAATAGCCAATGGCCCTAGGTCTCAACCAATTTTGCTATTTCTCAGTGCGATGTTGCTGGTGGCAGGCAGTGTCTATGTGCTGCCCAATGGAGACTTTCGCGCCACAACATCGATCATCCACTTTTGGATTGGTAGCACCATTATGGGGGTGGGCTTTATCTTGGCCTGGGCAATCAAGAGTTTGCCAGGTATCTGGTTTTGGGCGGTGGCCATAGCCACTCGGGGACTGCTACTGGCCATGTATCCAGGGGACGATATTTGGCGCTACCTATGGGAAGGGTATATCCAACTGCAGGGATTTAGCCCCTATGATTTTGCACCGACGGCCGATATCCTTGAGCCCCTACGCACGGAGTGGTGGGGCCAAATCAATAACGCCTTTGCCTCGGCAATATACCCGCCGGTAACCCAGATTGGGTTCCGGTCATTGGCTCAAATTGCCGTATCGGTAACGCTATTCAAAGCAGCCTTTACCATTGCAGATTTGATGGTGTGCTGGCTACTGAGCCGGCGCTTTGGGTATCGAGCGACACTACTCTATGCCTGGAACCCGATGGTAATTTACAGTTTTGCTGGCGGTGGCCATTATGACAGCTGGTTTGTGCTGCCGCTGGTGATGGCCTGGCTATGGTTTGAACGGCCAGGTATACCCGTTACGCGGCCATCGTTAACCTATCTTGGCAGTGCTCTATTGGTCGGCATCAGCATTGCTGTCAAGTGGATATCGCTGCCGGTGCTAGCTTTTCTAGTCTGGCATGGGCTCCGACGGGGGCGAATTGGCATCGCCCTCATGAGCGGTATGACCGGTTTACTCCCCATCGTACTGACAGCGATTCCCTTCTGTAGTCCCGCCTCCTGCCCGTTGGTGCGATTTGGCTCCTCGTTTGTAAAGAATGGCCGTAGCGCTGAGCTGATTCCCCACTTAGTAGCGCAACTATGGGAGCCATCACGCTCAGCTAACTGGCTTTATGCTTTTCCCCTGGCACTGGTAGTACTGTGGCTTCTTGTGCGAACAAGCAGTTTTGACACATTTACCGAGTGGTACCTGATTGGGCTGATGGTAATTTCGCCGATTGTCCATTTTTGGTACTTCAGCTGGCTTATGCCCTTTCTAGTGGTCAGTCGCAATTTGGGTAGTCGCCTGGTTAGCCTGTCGGCATATGTGTACTTTATTTTGCAATACCAGTTGTCCATAGGAGACTATAGCTGGCATCTACCAGAAACCTTACGCCACTGTCTATGGTGGCCGTTCGTGTTGGGGGTGCTGTGGAGCAGCGCCCAGGCAACCTGGCCAGGTCTGGCAATCCCCACAAAATTGAACAGAACTTAAGCTGATTCTCAGGCTTTGTTCAGTTGCCAATGGGAAATTGCGAGGGAATCAAACGCCAATCATTGTGATTGATGGCCCTTAGTCCTCACCCATAAATAATCGTGCAACCCATTATGAAACGCCACTATTTTTCTGCTTTTTTCCTGGCCTGTTCCATTGGCTTGGTCGGTTGTTCCACTGGAACTGTCACGCCCCAACCAGCTCCCCCTGCCAGCGAGGCCGCGTTATCTGAGCCCCCAGACAAGGTGGTAAATTACGCCATCTATGATGATGTTCTGAAAACCTATGTCGATGCATCCGGCTTGGTGGACTACAGTGGCCTACAGGCCTCTCGCCAGATGCTGGATACCTTTAACAACGGCCTCGCGACGGTGGATGACGCCACCTCTAAAAGCTGGAGTGAGACTGACCAGATTGCCTATTGGGTGAATGCTTACAACTCCCTCACGCTAAAATCCATTGTTGACCAGACGCCCCTGAAAGCCAGCATCAAAGACATCGTAGGGGTGTGGCGTTTGAATAAGCATAGGATTAACGGCCAGGAAAAGACCCTGGATAATATTGAGCATGATATTTTGCGAGCTAACTTCAACGAGCCTCGGATCCATTCTGCCCTGGTCTGCGCGGCCATTAGCTGCCCTCCCCTACGCAGCGAAGTCTTTACGGGGAAGGACCTGGACGCCCAGCTGGATGATCAAGTCACCCAGTGGCTGGCCAGGCCCGATGGACTGAGGATCGACCAGGAGGCGGGGGAAGTCCAGATATCGATGATTTTCAGCTGGTTTGGCGATGACTGGATCCCCACCTATGGGGTGGAGGATGGCTTTACCGGTAGCAATGCGGAGAAGGCCGTGCTCAATTTCATTAGCAACTATGTCAGTGAGGACGATCGGGCTTATTTGGCAGCCGGAAACTATAGCTTGAGTTATTTTGACTACGACTGGTCTTTGAATAAACAGTGATAATTTAAGACGAATAGATCAAGCAAACAGGTCAAGCAAACGGCAAACTATCTAGTAGAAAATCAAGCAAAAGAATCCAGCGTGGATGCAAGGGCCTGTGTAATGTTGTTTACACGATACCCTGAAGCTGGCAATACTAAAACTCGCTTGATTCCCTCTCTGGGGGCGGCGAAGGCAGCTGAACTGCAGCGATGGATGACAGCGACGATGGCCCGAGAAATGGCGGTCCTGGGTCCGGGCATTGACCGACAGGTGCATTTCTCGGGGGGTGGCCTGTCCCAAATGCAAACGTGGTTAGGAGGGCAGTTTACCTACCGGCCCCAGGTGGCGGGGGGATTGGGACACCGGCTACAGCAGGCATTTAGGGGAAATTTTGAGGCGGGAATGGAGGCGGTGGTGGCCATTGGGGCGGACTGTCCCCAGCTGAGTGCCAACCATTTTGAGCAGGCGTTTCAACAACTCCAGACCCACGATGTGGTACTGGGGCCAGCGGTGGATGGGGGCTATTACCTAATTGGGCTGAGGGGACACCAGGCCCAGCTGTTTGAGGAGATTCCCTGGGGCACTGGGGAAGTGTTTGAGCGGACGGTTGCGATCGCAACCCACCTCGACCTTTCCATCGCCACCCTAGAGAAGCTGAGAGATGTGGATCGGCCTGAGGATCTAGACTGGTTCAATCAAATCCTAATGTGTATTTAAATCCGTGTTTAAGGACCTGGGATAGCCCTAGTTAGCCTTTAATGGCCATGGGGTTACAGCTAAAGTTTCCCCACCTGCTGAGGCACCGAGTACCGAGCCTTACTAGGCACCATCTGGGCGTAAAGATTTTCCAACTGGGTAATATTTTTACTCAGGGTGTACCGATCTAGCACCCGCTGTCGGGCCTTACTGCCCAACAGTGAAATCATCTCGGGATGATTCCGCAGCAGGGGAAAAATTGTCTGGAGTTGTTGAGCTACGCGCTGGGTGTCAATCACAATGCCAGCCCCGTTTTCCAAGACCTCCCCATCTGCCCCAGCATCGGTGGCAATACAGGCGGCACCGCAGGCCATGGCCTCCAACAGGGACAGGGATAGCCCCTCAATCAAAGACGGCAAAATAAAGGCATCGGCCCCTTGCAAAATCTCAATGCGGCGCTGCTCATCGGCCACAAACCCTAGCCAGATCACCGAATCATCCTTCCCATAGGCCGTTTTTAAGGCCATTTCCAAAGGACCACTACCCACAATCAGCAATTTGTTGTCCGGCCCCATGTTGGCCAGTTTCCACCCCTTGAGCATGGACTCCACATTTTTCTCAATGGCTAGTCGCCCTTGATAAACATAGATTTGGCTAGCCCGAAACTCTTGCTTGATGGCGGGCGGGCCTGGGGTATATCGATAGACATCTACTCCGTTAGGAATCACCACCACCCGGTTGGGAGGCACCCCCAGCTTCACCAACAGCTCTTGTTGGATACGAGAGAATACAATCACCCGGTCATAGTTAGCTAAGCGTGGAGCATATAGCTGGTAGGTGAAGTGCTGGGTGCCGGAAGTGAGATTGCGCCGCTTACGGTCAAAGGCCGGATGGAAGGTAGCCACGATGGGAATACCCAACTCGTGACAAATTTCTGGCAGCTTAAAATCTAGGGGAGACAGGGATAAGGAGGCATGCACCAGATCGGGCTTGAGTTCGGCTAGGACCTCAGCCAGACGGCGGGCCGAACTAAAGCTTGGAATGATAAGAATCTGGGACTTGAAAATAAAGGGTAAGGAAACCTCTTCGTAGCCAACGTGATCGTCTGATGAGTCTTCATCCGTCGCAAAATGCAGAAATGTTACCCGGTAACCACGCTCTAGCAGAGCGTTTGTAATCTCTCGACCGTAGGTAACGTTTCCACAAAACGGGGATTTTTTACCAATCCAGGCAATGTGCATCTAAAGGGGGCTATAAATTCGGACGTTTATTTAAAATGGCGCTGTTAGCAGCAGATGATATTCAAAGCAAATATGAACGGCTTCACGATTTAAACCGTTTGGCAAGATGCCCCTGAGGAACCCTTGTTTAATTAAGTAACTACTTAAAGGAACCAACTTAATGTTACTTAAGCAACCGTACAAATGCTTTATATGACTTTATCAGCATTTTACGAATTACATTTCACCAGTTATATTCAGCTCTAAGAACCGGACGGCGTTTCAGCCGACACCGTAAACACAGTTTGGGTGAGTAGACCGCCTAGGATGACGATGGCCGCTAGGCTCAACAATACCGAGCGCAACCCCACGAGCGCTTCGGCCACCCCCGCAAAGGCTAGGGGCAAGCTCAAAGCAATATTCACCAGATTATTTTGTAGGCCAAAGACCTTGCCACGCATTTCTTCGGGGGTGTGTTCTTGCACCGTGGTTTGCATGGGAATTCCAACGCTGGCCGCAAACACCCCCAGCATGGCCATGAGGGCTAGGGTGGGCCACAGGCTATGGATGGTCAAGGACAGCCCTCCTAGGGCGACCCCCATGCCCAATAGTCCCACTAGGCTCAGGTGCCTGCGAGCAAAGCGATGGCCCAACTGACCGATTAAGGTAGCCCCTACCCCCATACCCACACCGCCCGCCGCGAGGAGTACGCCAAATTGGGAGGACTTGAGGGCGGGGATGACCTCCGCTATGCGCACCGCTAAAACCGCCAGAGCTGCAAAGACCGAAAACAGCAGCACCAGCTGAATGATGGCATTACGAATGGGAGGGCGCTGCTGAATATAGCGCAGACCGTCTTTGATATCGGACCACAGGTGGCTATCTTGGGTGAGGTTTTTGGCAGACTCCCCCGTGCCCATGGTGGTCAGGATCATCCCCGCCAGACCATAGCCTAGGCCCACCAGGAGATCTTTGCCAAGGCCGGTGCCGCCATCGAAGGGGACGAGGAGTTGATCTGCGATCGCAAGCAGCGGTTCCCCCACCGCAAAGCCAATAATCACCGACGCCATCATGGTGGTGGTATAGAGGGAGTTCGCCGACAGCAGATGACGGTCTTCCACAATTAACGGAATCACTGATTGCTCCGCCGGGGCAAAAAACTGGGTCAGGGTGGAGACGAGAAACGTAATCACCAACAGCAGACAAAAGCTCAGGGGAATCCCCGCCACAGAGCCCAGGTCCTGGGTGAGCCACAGCCCCAACGGCAGGAGCAGCACCAAAGCCCCCCGCAACACATTAGTCAGCACCAGCACCGGCTGCTTCAGCCAACGGCCCACATACACCCCAGCCAAGGAACCAAAGAGCACCGCCGGAATCGTAAACGCAATCATCACCGCCGACACCCAGCCACTAATGGTTTGGCCTGGCGTGTCATATTGACTAGCGATGATGGCAATCATCAACACCAAATAGACCTTATCCGCCAGCTGGGAAAAAACCTGTCCACCCCATAGGATCAAAAAATTACGGTTTTGCAACACCGGCCAAAAACCAGTGATCGGCCCAGAGATTTGCCCCCCTAAGCCGTTAACCTCGGCATTGTCCACAGTCCCTGGGGACGCACTCCCCGGCTCTGAAGGCGCGTCAGGCTCAGAAGGCTCCACCGCAGACCGCCCAGGTTTATCGGTAACCAAATTAGTACCTAAACCGGCATCTGACCGATGGTCAGACCCGGAAGACGATTTAGATGTACTGGAGTCAGACTCACGAAGCATAGGCAGATGAATCAAAGCAGCTATCGATTAGGGCAGCCGATCGAATCGGTCGATCGAAGTGAAACTGGGCATAGTTTCGCAGCAGACGTTCCACCCGACGCCACAGACCATGGGAGGCGACACTCTCCCCTGCCATAGATGGTAAAGAACTAGCCTGGGTAAACACAAGCTCTGCTTTCCCTAATTGTTGTAACAGGGCTAGTTCCGGAGCACCGATGGTGGTGGTTAGGGAGCCATAAATTCGCTTGCGACGGCCGGCTTCATAGTCGGCGGGGCCAGCATTATTTTCCAGCTGTTCCAGCTGTTCTAGGGTGATCACGCCACCGGCCTGGATGCTAAACCCCACCCGCCAAGGATGATCCTTATCACCCCCCAGCTGGGGATTAATCGGTGTCCGGCTAAGACAACAGTAACGCAGTTCTGGAGCCACCCCCGCTAAAGCCAAAATATGAAACGTGCCATGGGCTAAACAGGCCAGTACCGTGCTAGGAGGCGCATTTTCCAGACGTTCTAAATGGGCGATTAGCAACTCAAATAGCTCCGCCTGAGGTTGCTCACTGGCCTCGCACAGCACCAACTCAGCTAAATACTGCCCCGCCGTCAGCCGGGCTAAGTCCCGACTCAACCCTGGAAAAGATTGCTGAGTATCGGCCTGAATCATTTTGTCCAGGGATTTCCCCTTGGACAGCATTAACTCGTTGACCACAAACAGACCGCTGCGCCCCCCCAGGCGAGATTTGTGTTTACGAGCACCGGGGGCAATGGCTCGCAGCAGACCGTATTCTTTAGTCAGAATCGTTATCAACCGATCGTTTTCCCCCATGGGGGAAGCTTTTAGGTTGATGCCAGTGGCTTTGTAGGTGCGGGACATAGGGGATCCACTCAAAACGCCAACCTAAACAATTAAAACTTCTGTTTGTCGTAGCTTACGTTAATTTGGCTGGTGCCTTCGTATAGCCAATTCATCTTTTTAGGATCTAACCCCAGGTGATACATCACCTTGAGTAGTTGGTTGAGGGCCGCGTGTTTGTAAATGCCCCGTTCTTTGAAGCGGCGAGCGGAGGTAACGATGGTGCCCTCAGCCAAATGGGGCGGGCCAAACTGACTGAGGGCAAGGCTAAGGGCCGTATCTTCAAAAATATCCATGTCGGGCACGCCGCCGATGGTCATTAAGGCGTCTCGGCGGGCAAAAATGCAGTGGTCTAGGTACAGAATCTGACTCAGGCGCGGTCGCTGGGTGGTGGAATACCAGGAGGTGAACCGCAGCAGCCAATGGTCCAGGTCGAAGCTGTGGCGAAATCCTCCCCAGATAGCGGTTTCATTGGCCATCACCTGACGGACTTGGGCCAGGGCGTCAGGGGGGAGCAGGGTGGCCGGATGATGCAGCAGAACGACATCCCCCTGGCTGGCTTCAATGCCGATGGTCAGCCGCTGGGCCCGATTGGTGGCATCGGTGTCAATCAATTTAAAGTCGGATGCGGCGGGATGCTGGGTAATGACATCGTAGGTACCGTCCGTGCTAGGGCTCATGACGATGATTAACTGTTTGTCCCCCGGCTGTAGAACTAAATTATCCAAAATACCTGGCAGATAGCCGTGGCGAATTTCATTGAGGCAAGGCAGAACAACTGAAATCATAGTCACCAATCATAGGCACCGATGACACGTCACCGATGACAAGTCACCGCCCACAATAATACAAAGTCTATTAAGAGTAGCGGCGGGTCTCCCTAGCTGCGCTAGCGTTCAGAATAGGATGCTAAAACCGTCTCTGCAGTTTTTTAATGTAATTTCTGAGCCCCTATGACCGTCGCCCCTCCCCAAAAGACCGCACCCACTGTGCATGTTTTTGCTGATAAGACTGCCCTGGTGGCCGCAGCGGCTGACCAGGTGATTGAACTGATGCGGGATGCGATCGCATCCCGTGGTCGCTGCAGCCTAGCCCTCTCCGGGGGCAGCACCCCCAAACCCATCTACCAAGCCATCGCCCAGGCCGATCTCCCCTGGGACAAAATCTATGTGTACTGGGGCGATGAGCGCTATGTCCCAGCCACCCATGCCGACAGCAATGCCAAAATGACCTATGAAGCCTGGCTCAGCCATGTCGCCATCCCGGCTGACAATATTTTCCCGGTCCCCACCGACACAGATTCCCCCCAAACCACTGCTGACCAATATCAGCAGACCTTAGCCAGCAGCTTTGGCACCACCCTCCCCGACACCCCACAGTTTGACATCATCCTGCTAGGCATGGGTGACGATGGCCATACCGCCTCGCTATTTCCCCATACGGCGGCCCTCAATGAAACCGAGCGCTGGATCACCGTGGGCCAAAAAGACGAGCAGCCCAGAATCACCTTTACCGCCCGGCTGATCAACCAAGCCCGGCAAGTAATGTTTTTAGTGGCCGGAGCCAGCAAGCAAGCAGCCCTATCCCAGGTATTTGCCGCTGACGCCGACAGTGCCACCTATCCATCCCGCCTGATTGCCCCAAAGGGCGAATTACGGTGGTTACTCGATGCGGATGCTAGCCACGGATTACCCACCACCGTCGAACGTACGGTCCATCAGTTAACTCCCTGAGGAATCCCCATGGAAAACTCCCCAGTTGTGCGATTACAGGGAAGATACCCCCAAATCCCACGGGCAATCCCCTAATGCCCTTACATAGCTGGGGGGGCAGCCCCTTTGTTTCCTCAAACCCTTAGACATGCCAGGATACGGAACAAAGTCAAAGATTACCTATACTTCTACCAACCGATCGACAGAAAACCTCCGAAACCGTGTAGTTTATACATGAGCTAGCGTAAACCTGACCGCTATGATTATTTGCCCAAACTGCAACTATCAGAACCCAGAAGCAGCTTCGCAATGCGAAGCCTGCTATACCCCCCTGCCCTCCCTCATAATCTGCGCCAACTGTGGAGCCAAGGTGCAGGCAGATGCGAGCTTTTGTGGTCAGTGTGGACATAGCCTAGCCAATCAATCCGCTTCAGCAGTGGCTCCGGCAACGCCATCGGCCCCTCGGGTGGCCCCGTCGACAGCAGCCCCTCCGACGGCCCCACTGCCCTTTGAGCCCATGATGGCCCCTACAAGCCCGATGCCCCCAGCAGCCTCCACACCGCTTTACAGTGGCTCATTAGACCTGGTGGAACCCGAACCGCTGGTGCCCCCAGAGCCCCTGCCCATTAGCTCGCCACCGATTAGCTCGCCGCCGCCACCTTTACCGGCCGATCCCAGCCCGGCAACCCTGCAATCGGCGGTTGATATCTATAGCTCACCTCCCATTACCACCCAGCCCACCGTCGCTGAAGTCAATGCATTTGAAGTGGGTGCCCCTGAGGGGAACATCCCTGAAGGGAACGCCCCCAACCTGACCGTTCCTCAAACCCAAATCCAGAGCTTCACCGCCAAGTTGCTCCATGTGCAAACAAACTCCACCATCGAGTTACCCGTTGAGCTCAATCTGTTACATATTGGTAAGCCCAACGACCGCATTCCACCTGATATAGACGTATCTGGTTTTCCAGAATCAGAAATTGTGTCTCGCGTTCATGCAAATATCCGTATTGAGGGCGATGTCCACTATATTGAGGATGTCGGAAGTTCCAATGGTACGTACATTAATAACTTGCCACTCGCTGCAGGAAACCGCCATCGCTTGCGCCCTGGAGACCGCATCGCCCTTGGAAAAGGTGATAAGGTAAGCTTTATTTTTCAACTTGCATAGGGGTCAAAGGATACCTCCCTTGACCATTTGATTGTCACTTCTGCGCTGCCATCCCTGTAAGATTGCCCTTCGATGTACTAACGTGATTACCCTATCGCTACTCCACCCGCAGAATAAAAAGCCTATCCAGTATTGGACTTTTGAGGAAAAACAAGACATCATTCGGATTGGCCGTTCTACGGACAATGATGTGGTTCTTTACAGTGCCGTTGTTTCTCGACATCACCTGGAAATTCATAAAGGGGTAGAGGGTTGGGCCATTCAGAGTCTGGGTACCAACGGCACCTATTTAGATGGCAAGCGGATCAAAAATGTTACAGCTGAAGATGGCCTGGTGGTTCGGTTAGCGCGGTCTGGTCCCAACCTAAAAATCACCATCGAGCAGCCCGAGAAATCCTCTGCGGCTTCGATCAAAGAGCTATTGGCTCGGCGCAAACAGCCTCAGGTTGGCCACTCCTTGCCTGAGCAATCCGTTGGCACTGACTTAGACGTGATCAAAACAGATATTCGGGATACCACATCTCACAAAACCAATCCCGACCCAATGGATAACGGCAACGGGCTTGCTTAGATGGCCAGAGGTGATCAGATCTATGTGATGCGGGATGTGATGGGGGTGCCTTACCAGCACCATGGGATTGACTGTGGGGATGGCAGTGTTATTCACTATCGCAAGGTGGGTACGGCCACCATTGCCCGTACCAGTGCTGCAGCTTTTGCTCGCGGCAATCCGCTATACACCCTGCCCCAGTCGGTATCGTTTATCCCCGATGTGGTGCTCAACCGGGCTGAAAGTCGCCTGGGGGAACAGCGCTACAACTTATTTTTTAATAACTGCGAGCATTTTGCCAACTGGTGTAAAACGGGTAATAACGTGAGCCTTCAGCTCGATAATTTTGGGCTGCAGTTAGAACAGATCAAGTTGCCCGGTGGATTTACTCGGCAGGCAGCCCAGCAGGAGACACCCCAGGCAATTTTGGAGTTATTTGCTAAGGCGTTGGATAATATTGCGATCGCAACCAGCACCCTCCTCCCCGACTACCAACAGGCCCGGGCCGATGGCGAAAAGTGGAAACAAGTTGCCCAGGCTGCCCTGGGTCGAGGCCGTGAAGACTTAGCCCGAGCGGCGCTCCACAAACGTCACGCTGCCCAGAAAAAAGCCGAGGCCATCCAAGCCCAGCTGCAAGACCTTTCAGACCTACAAATCTCCATCCAAACGGACCAAACCCTGGCCCTAAAACGGTTAGCTGAAGACAGCCCCCTCTCTATTAGTCTTTCTTCACAGAAAATATAAGATCAGAATAGATCATCCCGTAGGAATGGTAACCTCTGCCCACCCAGGTCTCGCACGATATGCCAATCTGCTGAGGCCTTCTGCAGATTGCACCGCCCATCTTGCATTTGTTAGGTTTTTGCTAGGTTAATTAAAACAATGGATATCTCTGAAAGTATTGAATTGCAAGAGCTAACCTAACTCGCAAATGGCCTAATGCACCAGAACATTTGCTACAGCAGCTGTTATCTCTAACTTTTAGCAAGCACCTATGGTGCGAACTATGGTGCAGGGCTATAACCAGAAATATGAACCAGAAGTCAGCATAGCAAGAGTTTGAGGCCATGGGTGCCAGTCAACTTATCGATCCCATGGTCACAAATTAGGATTGTAATTCACCAATAATACAGACAGTGTCATCCAGCGGATGACAACAGGAGGCATCTCGTGGGCAAGTTACTCAACATTCTTCAATACTATCGACAATATTGGCTGATCACCGTATTTAACGCGGCTGCTATGGGAACGTTCGAAATCATTGATTTGTTCGTGCCCTATGCCATTGGCCAAATCCTCAATGTGCTCTCCCAACAACCCTTAGACAAGCCCCTAGAGAGTTTAATTTCTGTTGTGGGTCAATTATTTAAACAACCCATTACCCCAATGTTCTCTCTGTTTGTTTTAGTGGGGCTGGTGGGCTTGATCTCAGTCGGTCGGGCTCCGATTCAGCCCTGGATTGGTGCCTGGTTTAACTGGGATACAGCCTTACGGGCTCGACGGGACCAGGCTAACCGCGCCCTAGCCAAAATCTTGACTCTGCCCCTAGAGTTTTATGACGAAAACAACCCGGGCCGCATTGCCGCCCGGGTGGCCAAAGGATTAGCCAATTACACCTGGAGCTATCCAGAAATTGTTGGTCAGTTTTTGCCAAAAATCGTCCGTTTATTGGGGATTTTTGTGGTAATTGCGTTTCTAGACTGGTCGATTGCCTTGGTTGTTTTGGGATCGTTGGCCATCATTATCAGCTACAGTCTTGTTCGCCTCAAAGGATTATCCTATCAAGAGGAAAAACTGGATGAATACATGGAAAATACCGAGAGCCGCACCTCGGAAATTATTACCAACATTAAGACGGTAAAGGCGTTCGCGACAGAAATGCGCGAGCTAAAACGTCAGCAACAGCGACTGAATCGAGAGTTTAAGGTGGTGGACTATCGGATCCATTTGGGCTACGTCAAGCTAGGCACCTGGCAGCGCACCATTGTTCAAACCTGTACCTTTGGAGTGCTGGCCCTCACCCTGTGGGCAACGCTACAGGGGAGTATTTCCCTAGGACACTTTATTACCATTCTCACCCTGTCTAGCATGGCCTATGCCGAGGTGGATCCGATCTGTAGCCTGGCGGAAATGTTTGTGCGGCGCTATGGTGCCATGGTTCGGTTCCAGGAGTTTATGGCTTTGCCAGCGGGCATGGATGCGGGACAGCTCACGGACGATGTCCCCGACTACCGGTTTACGGGCAAGGTACATTTCAGTCAGCTCACCTTTGGCTATATCCCCGATAAACCCGTGCTCAAGGATATTGAGCTGTTGATTCAACCCTGTCAGACAGTAGCTTTGGTGGGGCGTTCGGGGTCGGGTAAGTCGACGCTGGTCAAGCTGCTCTTCCGCTATTTTGAGCCCCAAAGGGGTGCCATTTTGGTGGATGGTCAGGATCTGCGGCGTTTGGACATTACGGGCTATCGGCGGCGATTGGCAATTGTTCACCAGGAGGTGGATATTTTCAACGGCACGCTGATGGATAACTTGCTCTATGGCTGTCCAGAGGCCACGGTGGAGCAGGTGCAGGCGGCTTGTAAGATTGCCCAGGCCCACGACTTTATTCAGCATATGCCCCATGGGTATTTGACTACCGTGGGGGAGCGGGGGGTGCGGCTATCTGGCGGTCAGCGACAGCGGATTGGCATTGCGCGGGCCTTAGTCATGGAGCCAGATGTACTGGTGTTTGATGAGGCAACATCTAGTTTGGACTATGAGTCAGAACGTGCGATTCAGGTGGCGATGCGATCGCTATTTGGTACCCGCACGCTGATCATCATTGCTCACCGGCTAAGCACTGTCCGTGAGGCGGACCAAATTGTGGTGCTCGACGAAGGTCGCATTAGCGAAGTGGGCAGCCATGATGAGCTGCTGACCCAAGGTGGTCTCTATCAGCGGTTGCACCAGTTACAAGAAACAGGAGAATTATTGGCTTAGGACTGTTTTGGTAAGCGTCTCATCAGAGATAAACCACTTGATGGGACGCTTACCTGTTGCTGAAACACTTTTCTTTTTATCTTGATTACTGACCGATGTCAGCACTCGTCTTGAAAGAGAGAAAAGGGCTATAGTCGAGTCTTGGGAACAGAACATACTAGGCGAAAACCATAGGTGTTGTTGCGGCTGTTGGGCGTATTGTTGTAGCAGCGAGCGGATTTAGGAGCACTTTTATAATTCTCATGCCAATGATCTTGACACCACTCTCACACATTGCCATGCATGTCATACAAATCAAATTTATTGGCAGGAAAACTCCCTACAGCTGTTGTCTTTTTTCGATATTGTCCTTTTTCACTATTCTTGTAGCTGACAAAACTCCACCGTCCCAAACCCATTCACCTGTTCCACCGGCAAATCATTCCCTTTGAACTGAGACGGCTCAGACTCCAGGTCTATGTCTACCTTCTTCAACTTGGCAACAGCCTGCCATTGAGCTTGAGTAACCAGATACTTCCCCCATCCGAGTCCCATCCGGTTCCGTCACCGTCAGCCAGGTTTTTCCAATGATCACCAGCACCACCAGGCACCGACTAACCGCTTGGTCCAAATATTCCGCAAAATCCACCCCAAACAGGATGCTATCCACATCCTTAAACCCATGAGCCCGACCAAATTCACTTTCCAATCGGTCATAAATGCAGCCAGTTTCAGCAATGCTGTCACTGCGACGATAAGAATCGGAGGAACCCCCGAGCAATCGGTTTGGCGATTTACCAAAAGCCAAGAATGCAGGTTAGCGGTGCGTAACGCTGCGCTTACAGCACCCTACAAAACCACATTCCAAAATGGTGCCATTAACAATCTCATGCCAATTCAACACACACTACAACTTCGGTGCCTATGCATAAGTACGCCTCAACATGCGTAGTGTTTAAATCACATAGTTATGTAATGAAACAATTATCTTTAAATTTTGTACAAATATATGCGACGCTACAGCAATTTTTGAAAAGACTGGGCATCGTAGGTGTAGTCAGTGAGTCATCCACAGAATGCGACGACCTATGAAAAAATTGCTTAACATTTTACCTTTAGAACAGAGCGCTCAGTGTGGCCTTTGCCAAGACACCCTACTGCGCCACATTAACCAAAGCAGAATATTTTGGTATTGCCCTAGCTGTCGCCAAGAAATGCTCTGCGAAGGGCAACCCACGGGTTCTCTCCAACCCACTGTATCCCTCGAACCCGCTGTAGATAGCTGCCTCAGTCAAGCGGCAGCCCCCCAGCACAAACTAACCAAAAAAGTGGCCGACCGCTTCAGGCGAGTCGGCATTCAGGCCAGTTAAGCATTCTCTAAAATCCATTGAACTAATGTGCGTACACCATACCCCGTTGCACCAGGGTTGTTGTACGCATTGTCTTTTTCACTCCACACCGGCCCAGCAATATCTAAATGCGCCCATGGTGTATCTTTCACGAACTGCTTCAGGAACAGGGCCGCTGTGATTGAACCACCGGGACGAGGCCCTGTATTTTTCATATCCGCCACAATGGACTTCAACCCATCGAAGTATTTATCTTCCATGGGCATCCGCCAGAGTTTTTCCCCGGCTTCATCTGCCGCCTTAGACAAGGCATTGGCTAGCTCATCGTTGGGGCTAAACAAACCGGCCAGATCATTCCCTAGGGCCACAATGCAAGCCCCTGTGAGGGTGGCCAGGTCCACCATGGCATCTAGACCCAGTTTATCGGCATAGACCAAGGCATCGGCCAAGGTGAGGCGACCTTCGGCATCGGTATTATTAACCTCAATGGTTTTCCCATTGGACGCGGTCAAAATATCCCCTGGATGCATGGCATGGCCGCTAATCATATTTTCAGCAGTGGCACTGATGAAGTGCACTTCCACATCGGGCTTAATTTGGGCAATGGCTTTGGCCGCCCCCAGCACCGCTGCGGCACCGCCCATGTCCATTTTCATTAGCTCAATCATGCTACCCGCCCCGGCCTTGATGTTGAGACCACCGGAGTCAAAGGTGAGGCCTTTGCCAATCAGGGCTAGCTTTCGTTTGGGTGTGCCTTCAGGGGTATAGGTCAGGTGGATAAACTTGGGGGGCATGTCCGAGGCCATGGAAACCCCCAGGTAGGCCCCCATACCCAGGGCTTCACAGTCAGCCTGTTCTAATATCTTGAGGGTGAGGCCATGGTCATGGGCAATGGCAGCGGCGGTCTCGGCTAAGGCGGTGGGAGTGACCACGTTGGGGGGGGCGGCCACCAGTTCCCGCGCTAAAATGACACCGTCACAGACGTGGGATGCCGTGTCTAAAGCAGCGGAATAGCCGGGTAAATCTAGCAGCGCAACGTCGCTGAGCACCACCTTAGGGGTTTCGGCATCGGACTTAAATCGCTTGTCTTCGTGCAGGGCCAAGATCACCCCTTCGGCGATGCTTTGGGTGGTGCGTTCCGGACCGTTATTCCAAATGGGGAAGCTAATACCTAAGGATGCACATTTTTCGCGCTTGGCCAACTTGGCGGCGGTGGCAGCGGCACGGCGCAGAACTTCTAGTTTGAGGTCTTCAGCGGCACCTAAGCCAACGATGGCCAACTTACGTACGGAGCCACCGACACGGATCACAGCAGAGCTGCCGGCTTTTGCTTTAAAGTCTGTTTCGTCGATCAGTTCTTGAAGCAGCCCAGAGACCTGCTCATTTAGGTCAGACAGTAACCCGGTGAGGGGTAGCGATTCTTCAGATAAACCGACGACCAGGCAATCCCCTGACCACGTTAAACAAGACTCGTCTGATGCTAAAAACTTCATTCCCATCTCTGTGCTAATTCCCGTCTTAGTATCTAATGATTTCGGCGTCTCTATTGAGTGATTATCATATACGTCTCTCTATCATGCTTAATGTTTTGTTTGATAGAAAAATAACTAGCCTATCGGTGTAGGCTTTGACAGCACCGTAGCGCATGATCACACTGTGGACACGGTTGATACGCTTTCTACACTACTGATTCAGCAGATCCACCATGGATAAACGTCTGATAGACCGATTAAAAGAGCAGTTACCCCTACTAATGTTGGGGGGTATCAGTCTGGCCAGCTTAGCCTTGATCTTATTTTTTGGACAGGCGGCTAGACGGACACTGTCCCATGGGGCAACTAATCCAAGCCCAGGGCAAACAGCATCGAGCATAGGAGCAGAAACATCAGAGACGTTGCGGTTGGCCATGCAGCCACCCGAGATCCGCCAGGAACTGCTGCAACAGGTGATCACTGCGGATCAGAATAAGGCGGATAGTGGGTTAGCGCGCTATTTACTGGCTACGGATTTATTGAACCAGGGCCAGGCGGCGGCGGCCTTAACCGCCCTGGGGGAGCCAGGGAAAAATAAGGCCAGTGATGCCCTGACCCCCTATGTGCTGCTAAAGCGGGGACAGGCTCAGCTCCTAGCAGGGGAAACCCCCACTAGCTGGAATGAGCTGCTGGCAAACTATGACACCCACGGTGCCACGGCAGAGGCTCGCTACGAGCTGGGGAAACGGGATCCGGCGCAGTGGGAAGCTCTGTTGGCTAAACATCCGAGCCATCCCAAGGCGGTGGAAGTGGCGCTACAGCAGCTGAAGACGGGCACGTCTAAAAATAATTTACTGCTGGTGGCAGCCCATGGCCTCTACCGTGAAGAATATGAGGCCAGCCTTGACCGACTCACGAAGGAGTATGGCCAGGAACTGACCCCTGAAGAGTGGGAAACCGTTGGCTTTGGGTATTGGGAAAACCTGCAGTATGGGAAAGCGTCGGAGGCCTATGGCAAAGCTCCGATGTCTCCCACCAACCTCTATAGAACAGGGCGGGGAGCCCAGATTGCTGAGAAAAATGTGGTTGCGATCGCAGCCTTCCAAAAACTGGCCCAAACCTACCCCAATGACCCTGAAACTGGCCTAGGGCTGATCAAATTAGCCGACTCCTTGCCAGACCAAGCGGCCCTAGCCCCCCTGGATCAGGCCATGCAGACCTTCCCAGACCGCGCGGGGGAAGCCCTCCTCAAAAAAGCCACCATTCTAGAACAGCTCAACAGTCTCACCTCCGCCCAAGACGCCCGAGCCTCAGTCCTGAACCAACATAGCGATTCAGAAGCCGCCGCCCAACTCCGACTAAGCCGCGCCCATAAAGCCGCTAAGGCCAATGACTGGGCCACCGCCCAACAGCTCGCCGAAGAGCTAGTCACAGCTACCCCCAAAAGCGAATTAGCCGCCGAAGCCAGCTTTTGGGCAGGAAAATGGGCCCAGCAACAGGGACAAAATGACAGCGCTCAGCAAGCCTACGAACGCACCCTAGCCCAGTATCCCGAATCCTACTTCGCCTGGCGCTCGGCCGTCATGCTGGGTTGGAACGTAGGGGATTTTGACAGCCTGCGTTCCCTGACCCCCCAAGTTAGCCTCCCCCAACAACGGGAAGCCCTGCCCGCTGGCTCAGAGACCCTACAACTACTCTATCGTCTAGGGCAAAATGCCGATGCCTGGAGCCTTTGGCAAACCGAATTCAAAAACACTCAAGACCCAACCGTAGCCGAACAGTTTACCGATGGCGTACTGCGGGTGGGGGTAGGCGACAACCTCGACGGCATCTTTATGCTCACCAGCCTAGCCTGGCGAGATGAAGCAACCGAAAAAGCCGAATTTGAAAAACTCAAAGCCACTCCCACCTACTGGCAAACGGTTTACCCCTTTCCCTTCAGCGATTTAATTCAGACCTGGTCTCAACAGCGCCAACTCAACCCCCTGCTGGTGACCGCCCTCATGCGTCAAGAGTCCCGATTTGAACCCAAAATTCGCTCCAGTGCTGGGGCCATTGGCCTGATGCAAGTCATCCCCAGCACCGCCGATTGGATTGTGGAGCAAATTGGCGAAAGCAAAAGTGACCTAGACGCCAAGCTAGAAACCCCCAGCGAAAATATCAAGCTAGGCACCTGGTATCTGGACTATACCCATCGGGAATACAGCAACAACTCCATGTTTGCCGTCGCCAGCTACAATGCTGGCCCTGGGGCTGTCGCCGACTGGATAGCCAAGGGCTACGGCGACCCAGACGTCTTTGTCGAAAATATTCCCTATAGCGAAACCCAAGGATATGTGGAGGCGGTTTTGGGCGGCTATTGGAACTACCTACGACTCTATAATCCTGCCATCAATAGCCAACTGACCCAATTCGTAGATCGATAGATTCAGTCATCAATACCAATTTGTACTCATGGCCCTATACGATTCGAACGGTTGACCATACAATGAATCACATAAATCCACAGCCATGCTGATCCCCAAAAAGATTTAATCCCTAAAGCTCTGACCAATGGCTAGCGTAACCATAGATTTATCCCATTACACCAGCAACGACCCATAGGGAATACACTTAGGGAGTTCCCTACGGTATGCCTGTTGACCCCTAAGGTATACCGATCTGATACAGCGATACAATTTTAAGAGCCGGTCAAGGCTTGAATCGCCCCCAGGCAACCGCTCAACTGTTCAGGTCAGCCTACGTCAGATTGCTCCCCCAAACCTCTAGTCCAGGCTGACCTGTCGACTCTTGCCCCATTCACTATTATCACCAGTGTAGTAACGTGACTAGCTATAGCACCGTTCAGAAGCAACAACTGAGTCAACTTGGCGCTTACCTGCAAGAAAAACGCCAGGAGCAGGGTAAATCCTTAGAAGATATTTCCCTCCAGACTTATATTCGGGCTCAATTGCTCAAAGCCGTGGAAGCCGGTGATACTACTGATTTGCCCCAGCCTATCTTTGTTCAGGGGTTTATCCGCCGCTATGCCGATGCCCTCGGACTAGATGGGACTAATTTTTCTAAGCAATTTCCGGTCCACTCCATACCCGACACGCCACGGCCCACTCCCAGACCGGCCACCCAGGTGGACATGTCCTACCAGACTACGCCCCTCAAACCGGCGGTCCAAACCAAAGCCATACCACCGCCTAAGCCCAAGCCTCCCCTGAAGCCAGCCATCGGGGCCATGCCCCAAGTCAACAATGCCCTTAAGGCTGAGTTACAAAGCATTAGCGCTCCCAAGCAAACTGACAAGGCAACTACCCGGGACTTTACCCTCGATCCTCGCCCCATACCCAGCAACGAACTAGCAGCCTTGGGGCTGGACGACTTGACCAACGTTGCTGCCAGCAAGACTAGCTCTGCAACAGCCGCCTTGGGTAAAACGGCGACCGATCCATCCTTGGGTAGGCCTGCTCCCGTTGATCCATCTCCCATACCCATGGGTTCAAGCTTGGCTAGCGGTTCTACATCGGGCATTAACTGGTTACCTTGGGGCATCGGTGCGGCTTTGATTGCCGGTTTAATAGCAATCCTCATCAATATCTTTGGCGGTAACGGCCAAAAACAGACTGCCCAGGATATTGAAACCGAAGCTCCCCAAACCGAAGTTGCTCCCGCAGCCCCAGCCCCGGCAACGGAGCCTGTCCCCGAACCGGAACCTGCCGCCAGCAATGCCCCAGTTAGTTTAAACGTGAAAGTCACCGAGGCGGGTCCCTCATGGATGAGCATTAACGTTGACGGTGAGGTGGTCTTTGAAGGTCTGATGGACCCCAACACCGAGCAAAGCTGGGAAGGCCAGGAATCCATCACCATGAACGTCGGCAACGCAGGCGCAGCAATCGTCTCGGCCAATGGGAGTGAACCTAAACCAGCCGGGGAACCGGGTGGAACCGGGATTTTGACCTTTAAAGCCGCAGAATAAGCGGCTCGCTTTACCTTCCCTTGACTTTCACCCACCACCATTGTCAAATACCTCCACCGGATTTGGGCAGCCGTCGGACAAGCACAGCGATACAATAAAAAATATATCTACATAAAATACCGGCATTGCAGCCCATGACGTCCAACGTAGAGACAGTAGAGTCCACCGATCAGCTCGAATATCTCAACGAACTGCCCGATGAAGTCGAAATGTCCCTCTTCGATCATCTTGAAGAGCTGCGGTTACGTATTTTCTATTCGTTAATCGCGGTGCTGGTCGGAGTAATTGGCTGCTTTTGCGTCGTTAACCGCATTGTTTCAATTCTAGAAATTCCGGCCCAGGGAGTTAAGTTTCTCCAGCTTTCCCCTGGGGAGTACTTTTTTGTCTCCATCAAGGTGGCGGGGTACAGCGGCATTTTGGTGGCTAGCCCCTTTATCCTCTACCAAATCGCCCTATTCGTTCTGCCTGGCCTCACTCGACGAGAACGGCGACTGGTCGGCCCCATTGTTCTAGGTTCTAGCGTCCTGTTTATCGTCGGCATATTTTTTGCCTATATTGCCCTGATTCCGGCCGCCCTCAACTTCTTTATTAACTATGGTGAGGGTGTCGTCGAACAGCTATGGTCCATCGATCGCTACTTTGAGTTTGTCCTACTGCTACTCTTTAGCACCGGCCTCTCCTTCCAGATTCCGGTGATCCAATTTATGTTGGGGGTGTTAGGCATTGCCAGCTCCGCAACCATGCTCAAAGGCTGGCGCAGTGTTTTACTGGGGGCTGTGGTACTAGGGGCGGTGCTTACCCCGTCCACTGATCCCGTCACCCAAAGTCTATTGGCCGGAGCCGTCCTCTTTCTCTACTTTGGTGGCATCCTGGTGGTCAAAAGCATTGGGAAATAGATCAACGTATAGATCGGCGGAGTTTTAGACCCACAGATTGCCTAAGACCGATAAAACCCTAAGACCTATAAAGGATATTTTGCTGGCACTCCCACCGGTCTAGGAAATTCCTTATCCGTCTTTTCAATCTTTTTTACATACAAACAGTGTCTAATCCCATGGGTGAGGGGGGTTTCCCAAGAGGATATGGCCACTAGCTCCCCACCGAGGGTATCCAAGGCCCCCATAAACAAGTCTTCTTCCTCGTCGGTCCACTGACCGCGAAATATGATCGCAAAGCCACTTTTTTTGAGTAGTGGCAGCGCGTATTCTGCACAGGTGGAAGCTGGGCCGACGGCCCGGACCATGGCTAGGTCGTACTGGGCCCGATGGTTGCCGTCTCGCCCCGCCGTTTCGGCCCGCTCTGCTAAAAAGGCAGTGTTGGCCAATTCTAGTTGCCCGCACAGGGTTTCTAGAAATGTAATTTTTTTGCGGGTGGAGTCGAGTAGGGTGACATGCCATTGAGGGCGTGCGATCGCAACCGGCAAACCTGGAAAGCCACCCCCCGTACCAATATCAATCACCGACTTCACCGTCGGCAGCCAGTCCGGCGGCTGCGGTTCATACCAAGGAGCCAAACCACTCAGGGAATCCCACAGATGCTTCTCCCAAAACTCATCCGGCTCAGTAATGCGGGTCAGATTCGCCTGACGGTTACCCGCCAGAACCCCCTGATACAGCCGACCAAATGAGGCCTGTTGTGTCTCAGACGGTTGCCAATGCAGCGTCCTCTGCCAAATTTCGCCATTCACTGGCAATGTCTCGGTGATAGTTTCTGTCATTCCCTGATTCTCCTATGGCCAGCAAGTTGGGTTGCAACCAACTCACGGGCTGTAACCAACTCACAATTGAACTAGTTGGACTGCCAACCCAACCTACACTACCGGCATCATTTCCAGGGGCTTTGTCAGCAGCTCTCCATTCTGCAACGTCCAGCAAGCATCCGCCAAATGGGCCAACTCACTCGCATCGTGGGACACCACCAGCAAGCTCCACTCTTTCTTTAACTCCGCCAGCAGACTAATCAACTGTTGTTTCATCGACCAGTCCAATCCAGCCGTAGGTTCATCCAGTAGTAACAAATAGGGCTGACGAATCAGCTGCACTGCCAAGGCCAAGCGTCGCTGCTGACCGCCGCTGAGGAGATGGGGAGCCACCTGCAATGAAATCGTCCCCAGACCCACCGATTCCAGCGTCTTCGTCACCTGTTCAGAACCTAGCTCCGGATGCCCCACCCGTAACTCTTCCAATACCGTGTGGCCACAAAAATGCCGCTCTGGGAACTGAAATACAAGTCCGGCCAGCTGTTGCAACGTTTCTGGCTGAAGCTCCTGATCGCGCCAATGGATGGAACCCTTCGACGGAGACACCAGCCCTGCCAAAATTTCCAATAACGTACTTTTCCCCGAACCACTAGGCCCCACAATCAGCCCCATTTTTTTAGGCTCTAGCGTAAACGAAATCTGGCTGAGAATCGGCGTTGCACTAGCTGCTGGATGGTAAGAAACGCGATCAAGGGTGAGCATTCGAGAAACAAGAGGGTCCATTGCACACTATAGCCAATCTTTTCGACATTCTTCTCCCCTAAGGATGCGGCACCCGTTTGTCAGCAATAACAGGATTCGATACCGAAGGAGCTTGCTATGCTAGATAACCGAAACCATGCAAACCTGAACCTATGGAAATTCGCTTTCGCGAGTGCGACTTCTTTAACCTGTGGATCTGGCTAGAGCTAGAAAATGTACCCTCCGCCATGGAGCAACAGTACATCGAAGAAATTTTTGACTCGTGGTTTTTCCTGGGCAAACTCGGTGGCTTTAATGCCGAAAACCTCCAGGTTCAAGACAGCGGCCACGAAATTAGCTACATGGACTACGACAATGATGAGGCCGAAGACACCCTCATGGCAGTCATGCACAACATGTCTGAAGTGCAGTTCGAAGGCACTTGGGCCCGCTGCTGGTTTGACCTCGGCACCACCGATGCCCTTGCCCTAGATGTGCTGACCAATACCCTCAAACAGTTCAGTAAGGACTACACCATCATCCAACGGGTGTACATCGGTGGTGAAAATGAAGACTGGCCCATCCCCAAGGACCAAAATGCAGACTTTGTCGATGCCATGCACTGATTCAGAGGAAGACAGTCTCAGAAGCCTTATATTCGGGTACCAACTCAAAGCGGGACGTTTTCCCAAGGATAGTATTCAGAAGTCAGGAGTCAGGGCCTCACCGGCTTCTGGCTTCTGGCCCTGGATTCCCCACCTAGCCAGGATTTCCCGGCTTAAGTTGATACCCTTAAATTACTTTCTCAGCTCCCCCTTAAACATCGTAAGCATAATAGAAGTGCCCCTTCAAACGAATATCTATCATGAACTACGAAGCACAGCGTCAGGCTAGTCTAGAGTCCCCCACCTTTAGCCAGTTAAATGCTTGGTTGACTAAGCGTATTCGCGAACTGAGCGTCGAGACCCTGGCATCCCAGGCATTTACCTGTACCGCCTGTGGCGAAGTTTCAGGGGAGTACTTGGTGGACTATGAAGGCCAAACCTATCGATTTGACACAGCCACCACCTATGCCTTCCTCGAATTTATCTTGGCGAAGCAACCAACTGCGGTGGGGTAAGGCCGTTCTTCAAAATACGACTTCGCGATCAAATCGCTGACGTTTCTCAAACTCAAACGGTCCAGCAATTGAGCCCCAAAGCAGCTCATCGGTCTCTGGGTCACGGCCTCGGTCGTAGCTCACCAGCTTATCGTCAGTAATTTCAAACTCATTATCTAGATAGCTGGTCTTACCCTCACGCACCACCATGCAATTTTTGCCCGGCACCACCTTACCAATAAAGCTTTGACCGGTCCAACGCACCGTCATATCACACCCCGGCATTTTCTCTAATTGCCCAGCTTCAATGGTGGCCAGCTTCTCTTGATCGCGAGCAGCCCCAATTACCGCGGCTTGATCCTTAAACGTATAGTTTTCTAGCAAAATGTGATCGTCTTGGGGCAAGAAGTGCAACACGCGCACCCGGTAGGGCTGACCCAACATAAAATCGTAGGCCTGCTCTAGATATAGGGAGCCACCAGGCAAAAACCTCGATGGCAAAGGCCGCATACATACCCGAATGTGGGCAAAAAAGGGTGGATTTTCAATAGCTTGGGCCTGGTTGCTAAAGTCAGCAGCCATCCACTTCAGTAAGGTAGAAACGTCGGTTGCATGGGACATATGCGTCGAAAATAGAGGTATGAATGGGGGTGGCGTTGCCATCTATTATGAAAAGACAGAATCTTCTCAAGAACAACCCCATGGAGCTTCGCTCAGTTTTCCATACATTTTTTGACCATTGCGTGGGCAGCTGGTCCACAGAGCGCACTTACCACTATCTCACCCAACAAGAAGTAGAGCGCTCCCATACGGATTTTCAAGTGTCACCGCTGACCAACGAGCTGAAAACCAAAGTGCTGTCGGACAATGGCTACGATGAGGACCAAGATTTATCCGCCTTGCCAGGGTTTCATTTAGCTTTTAATACGGTGTCAGAAAAGGGGGAGAAGGTTTCCCAGGCTTTAAATCTTACATTTGTGATCGACCATGAAATTGGTCATACGTTAGAAGGCGACTATTTACGCGATCGCGCCTACGAAGAAGCTCGCCCCATCATCTCCCGCTTCCGCTTCGACGGTCATACCAGGGAACTATTGATGACAACTAACTATACTCGCGTAGTCTCGGTGGACTCCATCACCCTAATTAATCCAGAAACCCGCATTCGTCGTATTCTCAACTACCTCCGTCCCCCAGCAGGGCAGCCCCTCGAAAAGTTGGGCTTAGTAGGATTCGGTGTAGAACAAAAGGTCACCTAGATAGGGCAGAAGCAGTCAAGAGACAAAACCCAGCCAGAAGGCCCCAAGTCTATTCCTGCAGTCCCAACCCTACCGCCTAAATCCTGACGCCTGAATTCACCCTGAGCCTTATTCCATGCGGAATCGGAACAAATTAGCGTGTATTGATTTCTATAACAGTTACGGACAATCTTCCCAACCATAGGGAAAACTAGGGTAAATCTTAGACCAGATACACATTGTCGCCACGGAGAGCTGACCAGTGGGCTTATTTGAGAAAGTTCGGGCCGAATTTATTGACATTATCGAATGGCTCGATCCGTCGCAAGATACCATTGCCTATCGCTTTGAGCGATTTCAAAATGAAATCAAAATGGGGGCACAGCTCACGGTACGCCCCGGTCAGGTGGCAATTCTAGTGGGCGAAGGACAAGTGGCCGACGTGTTTGAACCCGGCCGCCACCGCCTAGAAACTCAAAACATGCCGGTGCTGAGCACCCTGCAGGGTTGGAAGTATGGCTTTAACTCCCCCTTTAAGGCCGAGGTTTACTTTTTCAACACCAAGATTTTCACCAATCTTAAATGGGGTACGGCAAATCCCATCACCATCCGTGACCCCGAGCTAGGGCCAGTACGCCTGCGGGCCTACGGCACTTACACCATGCGCGTCAGCGACGCTCGCAACCTGCTAGAGCAGTTAATCAGCACCGATGGCCTGTTCCAAACCGATGAAATTAGCGATCACCTGCGCAACATGATCGTGTCCGCCTTCGCCAGTTGGGTGGGTCAAGACCAGACTCCTTTATTTGACCTGGCCGCCAACTACCAGACCATGGGCGAACAGGTGCGCGATGCCATGCAGCCCAATATGGAGCAGTTTGGCCTCGAACTACGTCAGCTGCTAATCGAGAATATTTCCCTGCCCCCCGAAGTGGAAGCAGCCCTAGATAAGCGGGCTGCTATCGGCATCCTGGGCAACATGCAGCAATACACCCAATACCAAGCCGCTAACGCCATCGAACAGTCAGCCAAGCATCCTGGGGGTGGCAGTCAGGGATTAGACCTAGGCGTCGGTATAGCCATGGGCCAACAAATCGCCAATGCCATGAATCCTCAACCAACGGCCCCCGCTGCCCCCCCGGCCGCCGCCCCGGCCCCTATGGCTCCAGCGGCCCCACCACCGCCTCTACCCACCGCCACCTGGTATATCACCCGCGATGGCCAAAATTTTGGGCCCTACGCCACCAACCAACTCTTGGTCAATGGCTTAACAGCTGAGTCAAACGTATGGCAGCAGGGCATGGCCAGCTGGCAACCGGCAAGGACAGTGCCTGAGTTGCAGGCACTTCTCAGCAGCATGCCACCACCAGCGGCTTAAGAGCCTTCCCTTGATTCCCCCGCGCTCCCGCCAATAGGTTTCCCCCCCCCTTCGGGACAACGGGGTTGGTGCAACCCTGGGCGAGGGGGACCGAAACCCACCGCCACCATCCCACCCAAGGGAAAGGTAGGCCGAGAAACCGCTCAAACCTAATGGCAGCTGAGAAGTTGTTCTTTTTACAACCCAATGGAGCCCATGACCTCCGTTAATCCATCCGTCAATCAATATCAGTGCCCCGGTTGTAAAGCTGACATGACATTTGACCCAGATTTAGGGCAACTTAAATGCTCCTACTGTGGTCGTGATGAGGTTATGCCTAAGGTCACCGCCACTAAGCTGAGGGCGACCCTACAGGAACATGATTTAGCTACATTTATTCATACCAATCGCACTCAAATTGCTCAGCTGGCAATCACCGCCCAGGCAGTTAACTGCCCTGGCTGTCATGCCACCATTACCTTTGAGCCACCGGATGTAGCTGGGAAATGTCCCTTTTGCACCACGAGCATTGTTACCCAAGAGGCTAAGCCAGCAGACCCCACCTTGGCCCCATCGGGATTGGTGCCTTTTCAGATAGGTCGGAAGGTAGCGCTGCAAAACCTGCGGGATTGGCTGGCGTTTCGGTGGGATGTTAAAGATCTAAAAGCCATTTTTCTGCCAGGACAGCTGAAGCAGCTAGCCCAACAGCAGGCACTGCTCGGTATCTATTTACCATTTTGGACCTATGACGCCCAAACCCAGAGTCACTACAGTGGCGAACGGGGCACCCACTATTACGTCACTCGCAAGACCAAGGATGGGTCCCAACAGGTGCGTAAAACTCGATGGCGATCTACCTCAGGTCATGTGTCACGGTTCTTTGATGATGTATTAGTCCCGGCAACAAGGGCCCTGGACTCGAAAAAGTTGCAGCAGCTTTGGCCCAGCCTACCCGTGTCACAATTGAAACCCTACAGCGCTGAATACCTGGCAGGGTTTCAGGCACAACGCTATGAAATCCCTGTGAAAGAAGGCTATGGGCAAGCTAAGGGCACCATGGAAAACACTATCCGCAGCGATGTGCGCTCCGACATTGGTGGCGATGAACAGCGGATTCATTCGGTCTCGACGGACTACTCGCAGGAAACCTTCAAACATATTTTGCTGCCCGTTTGGATGGCCACCTATCGCTATGGCGGCAAAACCTATCAGGTGCTGATCAATGCCCAAACCGGTGCGGTGATGGGAGAGCGTCCGGTAGCAAAATGGAAGGTGGTCTTGGCGGTTGCGATCGCAGCCATAGTTATCATTACCCTAATTGCAACCGCCACCGGATAACCGCCCAAAATGTTCCTGGCAAACATCTCAAACCCTTTACTCAAGCCTTATCCAAGTTTTCCAAAACAATCGTTGCCGATTCAAAAAATAACCGTTAACATTTGGTTACAAGGCGTTACACGCCTTAACGTTTCGTTAAAAGGACCCACTGAATCATGACAGAAGAAAGCACAAAGTTTGGCTTCACTCAAATCGCTGAAAACTGGAATGGTCGCCTGGCCATGCTAGGTTTCATTATCGGTCTAGCCACTGAGTTTATGACTGGCCAAGGCATCCTTTCCCAACTGGGTTTGATGTAAATCAGCTCCATGTTCAGGGCACTTAATCAGGCCATCTAGACAGAAGCGATATCGCCAATTTTCCAATCATTTTTTATTTACGGTCAAATCGCAATAGAGTTCAGAGAATAGGGGGCGGGCCAAGGTCTGCCCTTTTTTATCACTCTTCCTCCTCCTCTGGCTCGCTCCAAGTGGCTACCGTCTTCAGCACTGGCGGAATCATCTCCTCAGGATGAAACTCCAATACGGTCTCCCGATAGCCCAAGTAGCCCGACTCCGTAAACGACATCAGCAAGCGGGCTAGGGCAATCCATACCGTTTCATCAAATTCCCAATCCTTGTGAAATCCGGCTCGGTCAGCAATGGACTTAAGCGCCCAAAAGTAACTGTTACGCACCATTGACCCCTGCTTCTTATAGGGAGGCACATCATCCTGATGAATAAATAAAACTTGGTTGCTAATCTTTGCTCGCATGGAGATCAATGTTCTACCACTAGATGTTCTACCACTGGTTCCCCACCTTCGCCATGCTTAACGGTACTAATCCCCGGTATGATTTGAGCTGTGGGGAGCAGCAGCAGCCCCAACCCCAAGGGGTGTCTCCTCTACATTAACAACGGTAATTTTTTATTCAAAACCCATGGTGGCGGCTGTTTGCCTGCGTAACGTTCACAAAGTCTATAACAACACCTGTGTGGTTAACGATCTTTCATTAACCATTCAACCGGGTGAAATATTTGGCCTGCTTGGTCCCAACGGTGCAGGCAAATCCACCACAATTCGGATGCTGACCACCCTGACTCGGGCCACCCAAGGAGACATTGTGGTCTCTGGCTATGACGTCTATCGCCAGAAGGAAGAAGTGCGTCGTCAAATTGGGGTGGTGCTCCAACAAACCAGCGTTGATGGGGATCTGTCGGTCTGGGAAAATATGGAATTCCACGGCAGAATGCACCATATTCCCAATCCCCAGCGGCAGCACGACATTGCTCATTGGTTGGCCTATGTGGAACTGTCTGAGCGTCGTGACGATCAGGTCAAAACCCTGTCCGGAGGCACGAAGCGTCGATTACAAATCGCCCGCGCGTTGCTCCATCAGCCCAAGATTCTTTTCCTGGATGAGCCCACGGTCGGGCTGGATCCTCAAACCCGTCGCCGCCTGTGGGAAATTATTCGTGATCTGAATAAACAGCAGGGGGTAACGATACTGCTCACTACCCACTACATGGAAGAAGTGGAATATTTGTGCGATCGCATCGGCATTATGGACCAGGGTCGGCTGATTGAAATGGGGACATTGGAAGAGCTGCGCTCAAACTATGGCAAAGGCATTGTCATGAAACAAACAGACGACCGCTGGAGCTACAATTTCTTCCCCACTCTCCAAGACGCCAACCATTACCTCGATCAGCAACCAGACAAAACCGGTATGATGAGCCGCCCGTCAAACCTAGAGGATATCTTCGTCAAATTGACCGGCCATAACTTGGACTAATCGCCCACCAATTCGTCTTTACTGCCGGTTTTAACTACCGGTTTGCCAGACCGGATTTCAAAACTCGTTTTCAAAACAAAGGGGATAGACCCTAACAGCCCATCCCCCTGATGAATCCAATGACCAATACATACTAAAACAGCGACCCTTCAGCCGACTTAATCCAAATAGCCCATCAGCGCTGCACTATCTTCGTCAATATCATTAGACGCAATAGGGCGATGACCAGGCAACGTATCCAAATCAGAAACCACCAACGTACTCACCGCTACAGGGCGATGACCAGGCAAATGATCCGTACTGGCAATCTCAAAATTATCAGACATGACTGGGCGCACACCAGCAGATGACAAATTATGCACTACATTCATATCACTCATGGTAATCGGACGATTATTAGGTAGAGTGTTCGTCGCAACCACACGACTATTGTCTGCCAACACGATGATATCTGGTTTCTGAGCTTTAACAATGCCGCCACTCTTACTAGCGGAAGACGTCGTAGCCTTCTTCTGGGTATTGCTCGAAGAACTAGATGCCTGAGTTGTGGCTTTAGTGGTTTCCGCTGCGTCGCTGCTCATTACCTTATAACCCCTACTACTAACTGAAGGAATACCTGTGATTCTCGTCTTTGGCCCGTAATTTAGCCCGTCCAAGACCTATCGCCAGAACCTACGATCACCCATGAAAGCCTGTAAATTACCGGGAACAAACCCACAAAATATCAAGGCAGCCCGAATGCTTAGGCGATACACATATCTCAATCTCAATAATTAATTATAAGTTAAAAGACAACCGATTTAGTTTATTAAAGCTAATCAGTCAGATAACCCCACCCTAAGCCAGTTAAGCTCCACCCCCCGCGCAATTGCTAAGACCCGACACCAGAATTCAAATCACGGATTATAATAGAAGTTGCTCCGCAGGTTAATCCTTCGGATTACTCCAAGGGGCTGTAACGGTTTCGACGTTTTGACGAAAGTCGCGTTGTGATACAGGCCGAGAGTGAGTCCACTCTCGTTAATCAAGGCTCAACTAAATACAGATGCAAACAACATCGTACCTTTCGCTCGTAAGCAAGTAGCTGTAGCTGCCGCTTAAACACCTCTCATAGGTTCGAGCGCTTATCGCCTGACTCCGTTAAGGGTGATAAGCCTAACCCCAACGGATGCGTTAGGTTAATTTCTCTGGTGAGAAACCTAACAAAGACCTTTACCAGAGAATCCTACGTCCGGGATAATGGACGGCTCCCGCCTTGAGGGTCAGATAGGCTAAGCCTGTGAATGAATGGCGTGTTATTACTCAGGGCGGACACGGGTTCGACTCCCGTCAGCTCCATTGCAATTTCATACTGACTAAAAGGAACATCCGCCATTCAGCAGATGTTCCTTTTTTATGGGTCCGGCTCGGCACCGGTCATCAGATATAACTATTTTTTTTCTTTAAGCTGAGTGAAGTAATTTTCCAACTTGGGAACAAGAATAGTTGGCAAAAAATAAGGTGATTATACTGAAGGAGTATAGCTTTCAAGTAGAAGAATATAGATGTAAGAAAACTTGAAATTATCACCTTCGATATAAGTTTACAAAGCGCGTTTTCGGGAACTTGTGGTTAGTTATAAGCCACGAGTGATTTTATGCACTTTATTTATGGGTTCTACGCTGCTTTTCACTTACATCTGTCTTTCAATTACCGCGCTCGTTTGTTTTGCTGAGTCACTCGATAATGAAATTTCCCCTTTGGCAGTACCTTCAACAACCGGTCTTTAGCCCTAAGCAAAAGACATTCTTTAATCCGTCAGAGTTTTTGAAAAAACATAATCTTACCCATTTAGAGCGTTGCTGGGAAAAAGAATGTCGACAACCGGGCAAGCTCAACTAACTTTTTCAAACTTTCACTCAAACAGTATCAGTAAATATAAAAACTATTTGTTTGATTTTTAACACTATTGGCTAACCTAGTGTCAAAAAATCATAACAAATTAAACGGGTCTAGAAGCCGTTACATCTGCAGAATATTATGGCGAATGAATGGCTTCTAGATGTAACAACTGTCGCCCTGGGTTAGGGTAATTCATCACCCTAGAAGCGATAAATATAAGCTTTATATCAAAAATTAATCCAGGGTTCTATCAGCTAATTTGCCTGACTAACGTTACTGGCAATTTTCGGGCTAGCTTCACTCCAGTCGGCCAAGGCTTGCTTTGACCACAGCCAGTGGGATGACAAATCGCCAGCCGTCACTTCTTTGCCCTCAGCAGTTTGGACAACATCTCGCCAATGATCAGCTGCAGACGCCAGAAGGGGTAGTTTGTCAGATTCCTTTAAACTCTCTTCAGCCTGCTGATAGTAGGCCATGACCAATCCGATGTGGGCATGGAGTTGAGCCGGTGCAGTTTGAATAGCCGCATTCTGCGACTCTCGATGGAGCGTCAGTGTAGGAATGTCATAGGCTTTGCCCATCTCCAGGGCATCTAGCCAGATATCGATCGCATCTTGGTATCGCTGCTGCTCATAATAGGCAAACCCCAAGGCAACCTGAGCCTCCAGCCAGTTGGGCTTCACATCCAATGCGTCTTGCCATGAACGCATAGCCTCAGCGGGGCCGATAGAGTTATCGACGGATGAACTTTGGTTCATGATGTCCCACTGCAGCTGTCCCTTAGCAAACAACAATGTCGGCTCGTCGTCACTACCCCGTTCATCAATCCAAGCCAGAGCCTTGGTTTGATTACTTGAAACAGCCATTTCACTCAGGGCTTGGGCCATACTTTCAGGATCTCCACTGGCAATGCGGCTAGGGGCTGGCACATCAGATGCCACCTCTGCATTATCAGGGGAGGGAGACGATGGGGAAAATACATTGAGCGGATCGGTGATGCCCACCCCTGCTAACACCACTACGGCAAGCGCCCCTACCCCCATCATGGCCGCTTGCCTACGCTGTCTAACAGCAGCCGTCGATACAGGGCCTCTTGCCAAATCTGCATCAACAGGGTGAGCATCTTCATAAATGGTGGTTGAACTTGGGGAGTCCCCATCCTGCTCTCTGTCTAAGGTTTCAACAATTGGTGGAAGCGCAGGCTTTTTAGGCAGCTGATCATACAAATCGAGACCGGGGGTTTCCAAGGGCTCCGGTATCAGCGACTCATCCACATCCGCCAGCATGACCTTGTCGGGCACTGCTGGTTGGGATAGCTGCTCCACCAGTTCCGTCATGGCCGAGGCATCTTCCTCGTTATAGCTAAGGATTTCCTCCAGTTCTACGGTTTCTACTACGCTGTCTAAATCGACCTGGTCTAAATCGGCATGATCCAGGGCATCCTCCTTAGCCAAGGGTGGGGCCACTGGATTGGTCTGGGCCATCGATGGCGTCTGCCCCAAGGCTGCCAGGGCGGATTCAGACTCAATCAACAACTGGTCCAGGGCGCTATTGTGGGTACCGGGCTTACTGGCCAGATAACCATCGAACCCAGGCTGCATATACAAAATGGGCAGTGCCCAATAGCTATGATGGGAGCCGTGGGCTGAAATCAATCCCTGGCGGGTACGGTTGAGGCACAAATCAATCGGGTTACCCTGCTTGAGATTACGATAGAGCAATTGGGTAAAGGTAATGGCCACATCGTCAGGGATGCGTTCGGCCATGGCAATCACCCCAGGGATGCCCCGATTAACCAAGGCATGGGCCAGGTTCTGCTCATGCCAGCCGACCTCGGACTGGTCACTTTGGGCATAGGCCCCCCGACAGGAGTTTAAAACGGCCAGCTGAACACCGTTGTTGGATAGAAGACCCGCCAGATCTTCACCACTAATCCGCTCAGTCAGGCCCGTCTGACGACTGACCAAGTACAAATCCCCCCCGGAATTCCCCAGATTGCTATGGCCGGCATAATGTAAAGCCTGATAGTGGCCTTGCTCTAGGGCTTGGGTGAGTTCAGCTCGCCCCGGCTGCTCTAAAACCGTTAGCTGTACGTCGAGTTGTTGCTTGGGCAACAGGTCATAGCTGCCCCCAGAGCGCATGGCTGTGGGACATAGCTCATTTTGGAGATGTTTGGCCTCACGGGCAAGTTCTAAGCGGTCTTGATCGTTGGGGGCGGCAATCACCATCAACACCCGCAGGGGTTGATCAAAATCAGGCACCGTCGCCACGGGGCGATCGTACCCCTGACGTCGATCCAGAGGGTAGCGGGAAAAGGTGACATCGGTCCCCGTACCCAAGGGACGATCACCAGCATGCAGGACTTCCCAAGGCAGCTGCTGCAGCTTTTCTCCCTTCAGACCGAGGCGTAGTCGCAGGGGAGAGCGGCGGTTCTGGGCCACCCCCTGGGCTGTGAGCCAGCTATCGCGCAGGGCTTGGTCAAACAGGGCATTGTAAAGGCACTGGCCAAGGCCCAAGAGAGAGGCAACCTGACCATCAGCCCCAAGGGCATCGTCACGCCCTGACCGATAATTAGGTTTGGCAGCCCAGCGTTGACTCGATTCACCCTTGAGGATGCCGAGCAGGGGGTCGTGCATCAGGATGGCTGACTGCTTTAGCCAATCGTCTATGGGCCAGTTAAACTGCTCCTGGGCAAGAGGAACCCCCGGTGCGACCTGCTCCGTACGCACCAAATATCGGTCATTCCCGACCGCTGTAATTGATATGTCAAACTCTTGAAGCACTGTTAGCGAATCGCGTCTCTGCTGTCGCGTCTCTGGTGTTGGTTTAATAGATTGGTTTAAGTGTTATGTGACGGAGTTGTGTGACGGAATTATCTAACGGAACTGTGTAACGGATAGGGCGACCCTAGGACTGCTTATTTTTTCTAGTATCCCCAATACTTCACCATAATGTGTCGGGGTAGATGCAGTTATCTAATTGTCTACATAAATGGGCACCCCACAGGGTAACTTATTCTACGGCCTGATGAACAACCATGGCGGCCCCACCACCCCGACGACTGGGTTCTGCCACTGCTTGGATCGTCCCGTTGGGAAATTTTTCTAGCCCCGTAGCTGCGCCAATTTCATGGGTTAGGCGAAACTGATGTCCCAGTTCCCGGAGGGCATTAGCCTCGTCCGTCCCATCTAGGCTGTGCTCCAGTGTGGTACTACTGCCGTTGCGCTGGGAAAACCGAGGGGCGCTAATGGCCTGGGGCAGGGGCAAGCCAAAGTCAATCAGGTTGGTGGCAATGCCCACGACGGTGGTGATGATGGTGGAACCGCCGGGGCTGCCAAAGGCCAGCACATGCCCATCGGGGGCCAGCGCAATGGTGGGGGCCATACTACTGCGGGGCCGTTTACCAGGTTCGGGGGCATTGGGGTGGGGCAGGGCGGTGTCAAAGTCTGTTAGCTCATTGTTGAGGATAAATCCATAGCCGGGAACGACGATGCCAGAACCACCGGTGGATTCGATGGTTAGGGTATAGGAAACGACGTTACCAAACTGGTCAGCGGTGACTAGGTGGGTGGTGGATAAGCCTTCTTGGCTATTGCCAGCGGCCACGGTGGGAACTTGGGTCAAACTGGGGCTAGGGTCGGTTTGGTGGGGCAGGGGATTGCCTGGGGTAGTACAAGGATCAGTGGCCCGTGCAGGGAGGGAAAAGCTGGCGGTGTAGGTGGGGTTGAGCAGACCGGCGACGGGGGCATCGACATATTCGGGGTCGCCTAGGTAGGTGTTGCGATCGCAAAACGCCAACCTTTCCGCCTCAATCACCCGATGCATTGCCTCACCTCGCTCCAGACTCCCCAGATCGCTACTCTCTAAAATGCCTAAGGTCTGAGCCACCGTAATCCCGCCACTGCTAGGCAGTCCCATGCCATAGAACTTATAGCCGCGATAGTCGCTGACCACCGGCGGGCGCACCCGCACCTCATAGCGATCCAAATCCCCCAGAGTCATAGCCCCAGGCATCACCTTAAATGTGGGCTCGGCAACTACCGGCGGCGACTGCACCGTCGCCACAATCGCCTCAGCAATGTCTCCTCGATAAAAGCTATTCACCCCGTAATCCGCCAGCCCTCGATAGGTGTTAGCCAGATCAGGATTCTTAAACGTTGACCCCACAGCCGACGGTTCGCCCTGGGGCAAATACAACTCACTCGTCGAGGTAAATGCAGCAAACCGTTCCCGATTACGGGCCACCTGCTGGGCAAACGTGTCATCCACCGTAAACCCAAACTCAGCCAAATCTATGGCCCCATGCAGAGCATCGGCCAGGGACAGGGTGCCGTAACGGGACAGGGCGGTTTGCCAATTTAAGGGCGTGCCGGGTACCCCGACCGCTAACCCACTGCTCATGCGATTGGGAAAAAACGGTAGATTACCCCCGGCTGGATCATCTGGATCAAGAAATAGAGCAGGGGTGACCGCCGCCGGAGCTTCTTCCCGACCGTCCAGGGTAATGATGCGGTCCTGATCGTGGAGATAAATCACCATAAAGCCACCACCACCGATGCCAGCAGAGAAGGGGTCAGTCACCCCCAATGCGGCAGCGGTAGCCACGGCGGCATCCACCGCATTACCGCCCTGGTGTAGCACCTCAATGCCAACGCGACTGGCCTCCACATCTACCGAAGCCACGGCACCACCCGAACCGTTGGCGACGGGGACTTTGGCCACAGCCGTATTGGCCACAGCCGACCAGGCGATCAGTCCGGTGGCCAATACGGCGCACAAGGTTGCTAGAAAATAGGATGATTTACGTTTCATGGTTCAGCAATAGCGAGCGGTGATGCGTCAAATCAAAAGAGGGTGAGCAGTGCCCACCCTCCGAAATCTTTTCAACTGATAGGGTCAAGATTGCAAAACCTGTTCTTTACCAGCCGCAGCGGCCTCGGCCACTTCTTTTTCCTTATCCAGACGACGTTTGCGGGCATAGAGCTGAATGGTTGCCAGAAAAGACACTGTCAGCGCCACAATCAGCCATGTGGTGGCCCCGGTGGGGAACTGGCCTTTGAAAATCACCAACATGACGATGATCACCAGCAGCAGCGTTGGCCCTTCATTAAACAAACGCAGGGTTTTACTATTCCACTTACATTCGCCCGCCTCCAGCTGATTGATCATGCGACCGCAGTAGAAATGGTAAAACAACAACAGTCCCACGAAGCCTAACTTGGCATGCATCCAGCCCTGGTGTAGGTAGTCAGGCATGGTGTAGAGCAGCCCCCCCGCCATGGCCACCGTCAACACCATGGCCGGTGTTGTAATAATGCTGTACAGCCGCTTTTCCATAATGCTGTACTGCTTTTTCAAAATGCCCTGGGCGGGTTCCATCTCCATCTCCGCTTCCACGTGATAGATAAACAACCGGGCCAGATAAAAAAGACCTGCAAACCAGGCCACAACACCAAAGATATGAAACGACTTAAACCAGTAGTAGGCCATGGATTTACACGGTGGGAATCAGACTTAATTATTATCCAAGAATTATTCTCCCGTAGATGCCATTGTTTTGACTGTCCCAGCTTTGCTTTGTAACAGCCTTGTAATGATTGGCCGGACCCACCCAACTGACATAATGGCTGTGGCTTTTCATTCAAACTAATCAGCGGACACACCATGCAAGTCGATTGGCAAGCGGTCAAAACCTACGAAGACATTTTTTATCACAAGGCCAACGGCATGGCGAAAATCACCATCAATCGGCCCCACAAGCGCAATGCCTTTCGGCCTAAAACCGTATTTGAGCTATACGATGCTTTTTGCGATGCCCGCGAAGACACGTCCATCGGCGTCATCCTGCTCACCGGGGCCGGTCCCCACACCGATGGCAAGTATGCCTTTTGCTCGGGGGGCGACCAAAGCGTACGGGGGAAAGCGGGCTATGTGGGCGATGACGGTATTCCCCGTTTGAATGTGCTGGACCTGCAGCGGCTGATACGGTCCATGCCTAAGGTGATTATTGCCCTGGTGGCGGGCTATGCCATTGGTGGTGGCCATGTGCTGCATCTGATTTGTGACCTGACCATTGCGGCGGACAATGCCATTTTTGGTCAGACGGGGCCGAAGGTGGGTAGTTTTGATGGGGGCTTTGGGGCTAGCTATCTGGCGCGCATTGTGGGTCAGAAAAAGGCGAGGGAGATTTGGTTTTTGTGTCGGCAGTATGATGCAAACCAGGCGATGGATATGGGGTTGGTGAATCATGTTGTTCCGGTGGATCAGCTGGAGGCGGAAGGGGTGCAGTGGGCGCAGGAGGTATTGCAGAAGAGTCCTACGGCGATTCGGTGTTTGAAGTCGGCGTTTAATGCGGACTGTGATGGGCAGGCAGGGCTACAGGAACTAGCGGGAAACGCTACGCTTTTGTATTACCTAACAGAAGAAGGAGCAGAGGGGAAACAGGCGTTTTTGGAGAAACGTCCGCCGGACTTTAGTCAATATCCTTGGTTGCCTTAAAATTGAAACATTCCTAGTGAGCTTGAGTCACAGGAAAAATCAAATTCACCGCTTATTTAAGAAAGATGTCCAGCACATTATTCCAATATGTCTGAAGCTATTGAATCTTGAACCTTATTTATCAGAGCTGCTGGTGTTAGTTCATGTAATTTATACTGATCTAATGCCTCAGCACGCCACACCACATTCGCAGCCCCAGAAAACGTTTTTCGGCTCTCTCTAATGACTGATAAAGCGTTTTTTGCCCAATCCTGAAAGTCACTCAATGCCCAATAATAGACATTTTTAAGGTGTGGAACTGCGCCTTCATCAGCTTTACGCACTGGCGTCACCAGAATACGAATGATAGTTGCATTCTCTTGAAGCTCAAGCTTGCTACGCAACCAATTAGGATGCGTATGTGCTTGACGCGCTTTATCTACACTCAATTGTGATGTAGCTTTCGCTGAAGAATGATCTTCAAAAGCAAAGCACAACTTATCATCGACTTGCCACCAAGGATCAGGGGCACCGTTTGTTTCACTGTTCCCTGCTTCATAGCCCAACAAATGACCAAGCTCTACGTGAGCGGTTTCAAACTCCGTAGATTTTTCAGAAACTAAACCGTCAAGAATAATACGTTCTTTAGCTTCAAACTTTCTATCATGACGAACGCCTAATTGTTCGAGGACTCGTTCCATCCGTTCAATAATAATTAGTGCTTGAGTATCATCATCATTTTCCTGGGGATCTAGCTCTTGCTGAAAAGACGACAAGGCATTTAACCATGGAAGAGTTGGCGCTCCTTTAGAGGCTTGAGTGTAATAGTCTTTGAACAATAACTGGTATCCATCAACCCCACTCGCATGCCCCATAAACGTAACGCTACCGGCCAGATAATTCCAAAGGGCTCTATACCCTTGTAGAGATGGGTCCTGAATCTTTCCAAGAACTGCACGACAAGCTTCCAATGCGTTAGGAAAGCTACCGTTCCAGAGATGGACTTGATATTTCACTTCATGTTCAACACTGCTCCGCAAATCATCCGTCCCTGGCAGGGCAAGTTGGGACATCTCATTCCTCAAAGACAATATCTCATCATCACCGCCTTCAGCCCATTCTTTGTCATGCTGGAGAAATATGTCGAAATTTTCCAGATAATCCTCTGTCGTTGCCTCTTTAGATTGCTCTTGCCCAAAAAATATTTCAGCTTGTAGTTCTGGGTGAAGATAACGCCTACGATTCTTGTCTAAGAAATAATCAAGTAATTCATCACCTAGGATAACAACCGCTGAATAATCGGTCGGTGAGCGAGTACAACGCCCAATAGCCTGAATCACTCTCGTCAAAATCCGATCATTGAGTAAGGTGATTGCACCCATTCGACTCATGATGAATTTCTCTTGTAGATTCGTTGCTTTAGGTAGTCCCTGTGCAATAAGCAAACGGCATTCATCTTGAGGGAAGTCAATGCCATCGTAACGATTAGCAACAATCGTTACAGCTTGCGCACTCTCGATAAACGGAGATTTAGTTGTTTCAATATCACGTGCATTAAATGTCTTGAACTTGATTTCCTTCTCAACCTGTTCACGGACAGTGTTTGCTAAACCTTCATGAGGGACAAGTACTAAAGAACGGCCTGCATTCTTCATTAATGAAAGCACCAGTGCCTGATTTTCCTGATTTTCCTGATTCGGAAACAGAAAAAATCTTCTACCAATACCTTGGGTATCCCATCCTGAAGGGACTGCTAGTCTCTGAATTTTCTTCCTACCTGTTAAACGTTCTAAATCGCCACCTGAGCCAAGAGTGGCTGACATATATATTCTCTGTTTCGCATTCTGGAATGGAGGGTGACTAAATGTCGGAGGGATTAATGGACGAATGACAATCTCATAGGCAGCAATATAGAGATGACATGCATGTAGGTTATTTCTAATTACTGACCATGAATACCAGATATCAAGATCTTCGCCCTGGAGATGAGTATCAATAATATTGATAAGGTCAGGTGTAATTTCCAAAAAGTGTGGCGTTGGCAGCTTATCAACCCATCCTCTAGTCCAAGCATCTTCCTGAATACCCACCATTTTTTGATAGGAAGTCATTTGAATTAAAGGTTTGAGCAGTGCAGCTAATGCGTCAAACAGGCTCTCATGGCCATCTAAAAAACGCAGTATGCGTAGAGTCCAAAACTCGGCAATATAATTCTCTGACGAATGTGCATCATCAAGGATGATGACTTCCGGATTCTCAAAGTATGGAGCGGTATTAAAAAGACTACTGTAAGAAGTGACTGCTATTGTCTCAGCGCTTTTGTATGCTCTCTTATCGCTTGCACTGTATTGAGATTTAGATCCTGTGAATGCTGTAACCTGAAGACCATATTTATTAGCCGCCTCATTAACTACCTGATGCACAAGCTGGTTAGTTGGACAAACATAAAGAATACGTTCTTCAAATTTGCGTCGCCGCCACTCACCTATCATGAGGCCAACTAACGTTTTGCCACTACCTGTCGGGAGTTGCAGGGCAACGTCTGCTGAGTCCAGAGCTTCATCACAATATTTACGTGTAACGTCTGCCTGGTAGGACAACATTGCCGGATAAACCCTGTTTTTCAGATCGTTAAACAGTTGCTCAGGACTATCCGGGGTACTGGTATTTCGACGTATTTTCTTGAGGGCCATTGATATGCTCTGATGACATCCAGAATTGAGCTACACTGACCAAGTCAGATGAATAGGCAGCAATTCTTATCTGGTATAGCTCATACATTTCAAAACAACCAGTGAATCACACTCAGCTGGAACGCGACGTAACTACTCCCCTGATGCGTTAGCTAGCTCAATCCGAATGTAATTAGTGTGTAGTAGGCCGTCAATTCACTAGACAACTGACAACTACCAGTAAAAATATGCACTCTCTAACTCAATAGCTTACTGATAGATACTGAAATCTCAGGAAAAGCTAGGGGCTTCAGCACACCAGACTCATAAACAGTTTCTGTTTCATATTTATCCCCAACAGGATCACGCAACACCCTCAGCTGCTGTCCCTTCAGATCTAACACCCAATACTCAGGAATCTCAGCCGCCGCATAGATCGCCGCCTTGATCGTCAAATCCTTTTGTAAGCTAGTCCTAGCCACCTCCACCACCCAATAAATATCCTCAGCATAGGGATGGCGTGTATCGTAAGCAGACTCTGGCAACCGCACGATAGCAATATCCGGCTCCGGTTCAGAATCCGCCAGGGTAATGGGGCCATTAAACCGAACATCCGCCTTACCCTGGAGTAACGTCTCTAAGTACCGGGAGTCCCGCTTGGCAACGTTGTAATGTAGCGGTGTTTCCGGTACCTTTTCAATGATTTCTCCTGCCAGTAGTTCCACCTGACGGTTCGCCAAAATGCCCGCTGTTACCATCTGGTGATAGTCACTGACTGACCATTTCGCCAGGGTTTTCATACTAGGGATACTCCCGAGTGGGTGTCTGCATTTTAGCGTTTAGTCAGCTGTCAGTAGCGGGACCTGCTTTATAAAACGAGATAATCTAGCCGGGTGCGGTCTGATGATGCACCGTCTAATATCTGGCTTGACGCATCGATCTGGGCCTGATAATTTACAAACTAAGCAGCTGTCCAAAGTTGCTTTTTCGCACCCAAAAAAATTTAGCTGCGCGAGATGGAAGTGCTACCAACACGACCACCCCGCTAACCCTTCCAACTGACGAACCCAGTTGGTGAGCTGTGAGCATTTTACAGCCACCCTGATTTTAGTTGCAGGGTGGCTAACTTTTTTTGGGGCATTTCCTCCTGTTGTATTGCGGAAAATCCGCGAAGGAAAGCCCCGATGAGTTTCACAGAGTCTACATTGCCGACTGATTTTGACCGACTGCCCACTGGCAGTACGATCCGCCATATTTTGCTAGGGCGACCCAGCGATATTCGCCAGACGATTCACCTGCTGCATAATCTACGCTACGTGGAGACGAGCCAGTGGAGCACACTGATCGAAGTGCCCGATAATCGGTTGATATTGCGGCCCGATGCTGACCAGATGATTAGTATGCTGGTGCGGCGGTTGTAGGGGCTGGCAGAGTGGCGGCTGGTTTAGAGCAAGGCTGCTAGGTGCGATCGCAAACTGTCCTAGAGTCCTAGAGGGTGCGATCGCGCCTAGTAACCCCCAAACCATCGATCCAAACACTACGCCCCCAGAAAACCTGATGCCCAGTATTTCATCGAATAATTAGCGGCTGGTACAACTTACTGCAGATTTTCGTTATGTAGCTCTCAGTTGAGATGTTGATGAACAAAGGTCCAAGCCTCATCTAAGCTTATTCCCTTCCGTTGTGCGATAGATAACGGATGCTCAGACTTCTCTAAGAGAATTAGTGGTCGCAGTTTAACTCTCAGGCATATAAACTTCTGGAAGTATATTTTAAGTTCTAAGCCAGGTAGTATGAAAATTTTTCGCCCAAACGGTTTGAATAGTAATCGAGCTGTCATCGTTTCTCGGCCAAGATCAGGTGATGAATTAAAGACTGATCTTCTAAATCTTCGAGCTGAAGGCGTCGATGTCTTGGTTTCAGCCTTGGGGAAGGATGAAGAAGAGATGCTGGGTTTGGCCGAAGAGAGTCAGATTGCCCATGAATTAGGCATTGAATTTGTTTCTGTTCCCATCACAGATATGAGTGCGCCTGAAGAAATTGAGCAAAAGTTGAAGCTGCTGGTAAGCAAATTAGAAGCAGGCAAAGTGGTTGGAGCCCATTGCCGAATGAGTGCAGGACGTGCCCCAACCATTGTCTCAGCCCTATATCTTCTGCTTGGCAATAGTCTGGATAAAACCCTCGATGCGCTTTCAAATGCTCGTGGTTTCAGGGTTCCAGAAACGCAAAGTCAATTTATGTGGTTAAAGTCGATAGCCACTTCAAATTCCATCAAACAATCCTTGTGACCCCCATCACCACAATTCCTCAGCCAATCTCAGAAACCCCTTAAGCAACGTTCAGTTACTGGTCAGATAGCGTTCAGGTAGCGGCTGCATTCTTGTAATCAATGGAGCAAACACACTTCACTGATTCACCCAGGAGCTTTAACCATGAAACGTACTATCCTTTCCGCCTTAACCGTCCTCGTTGCATCCGCTGCTATTGCCCCCGTTGCCTCCGCCATCGAGCCCGCTAGTTTCAATATCCAGTCTGCTCGCCTCGAAGAGCTGGATAGCCGCAGTAAGAATTCCGTTCACAAGTTACGCATCGACCACCTAAACAATCAGTCCAAGGCTATCGAAGATATCCAAGCCACTCGTCTAGAGGCTCTAGACGCCCGCACCAAAGCTGTCGATAACATCCAAGAAACTCGTTTAAACGCTCTGGATGCCCGCACCAAAGCCGTTGATAATATCCAAGAGACTCGCTTAGAAGCATTGGATGCTCGTACTAAGAACAGCGTTCACAAACTACGCCTCGAATCCCTAAATAGCCCATCCAACGCCGTTGACAATATCCAAGCTGAGCGTTTGAACGGTCTTGATGCCCGTACTAAGTCCGTCGTCCGCTGACAGACTGGGTCCGCTATTAGCGGGGCGTAGGTCGGCTAACCAAGTTTGGGTGCCGAGTGCGTCTCCGTACATCTGTGAAGCTTCATTATCTTTCATGAGGCACCCTTCTCTACTCAGACTCTCCCTTCAACACACACTCCAAGCCTCTGCCTTATCGGCAGAGGCTTTTTTTTGCAAAAAGTTAGGACAAGCAACTCTGAACTCTGGGTCAACCAGAAACTCAAAAGTCTTATGCATCAATACTTTACGACTAGACCAGAAAAAAAAAGCTGGAATACCCTTGACTTTACCGAACGTTCGGTTAATATGATTATAGACACGGAACAAAGGTTACTCACCTAAACGATTGACATTCACCAGCCCATTACATAACCACTGATGCCCCAAGGATCTTTTTCCATGAAACGCACTCTTCTTTCCGCTTTGACCGTTCTCGTTGCTTCCACTGCCATGACAGCCGTTGCTTGCGCTGTCGAACCCACTAGCCTCAATGTCCAGTCCACTCAACTTGAAGAAGGAGACAACATCATGACTGCTGCAACTCAAACCACTACCCAGCCAAACGAAGGGACGTCTATTCGCATTCAGGCGACTCCAGGCAATGAGCAGGCACTAACTGATCTGCTTAGCTCGGCTGCCGCTATCGTGCATGACACTGAGCCGGGCACCCTGCAATGGGTCGCCCAACGGGAGAGTTTCGATACCTTTCGCATCGTTGACTTTTTTGCCGATGAAAATGGTCGCACTGCCCACTTTGCCGGGCAGGTGGCAGCGGCATTGCAACAACAAGCACCTGAACTCGTTCAGTCCGGTTGGGAGCAAGGGGTGGTTGCCAATGTGGAGAACTCACAGGTGTTAGCCTCGGTGGTCCGCGTTGCCGATACTGAGAGTCAACCCCGGTTGGCAAGCTATATCGAACTGACGGCCAAGGAAGGCCAGGCGGAAAACTTGGCGGAATTTTTGACCGGTGGGGCCAAGATTGTTGAAGAGACCGAGCCGGGAACCGTGCTTTGGTATGCCCTGCGCATTGATGAAAACCGCTTTGCTATCTACGACCTATTCGTCGACGAAGACGCTCGGGATGCCCATTTTGGTGGGCTGGTTGCCGCTGCCCTGAAAGACTCTGCCGATGACCTGGTCGATGGCGGCTGGGAGCAAGGCGTCTTGACCAACGTGGTACATTCAGAAGTCTTATCGATTACGTTCTAAGGCACTGATGAGAAAGCCAACCAAAGATAGGGCTCAAATTCTCTGTGAGCTGACCGAGGTGTTCCGGCAAAATGGTTACGACGGCACCACCTTGAGTAAGCTCACAGAGAAAACCGGACTGGAGCGCGCTAGTCTCTATCACTATTTCCCCGGTGGTAAGCGTGCGATGGCCGAGGCGATGCTCACCCAAGTCTTAGATGAGCTGAGTGAGACTGTGTTGGCAGCACTCAATAGTAGTTCTCCTCCAACGCAGCGGCTGACAGCGATGCTTGATGCCACCCATGATTTCTATAACGGTGGCCAGGATCTCTGTTTCGTCAGCATCTTTGCCATTGGTGAAAATAGCGATCACATCACCTCTACCCTTAGACAGGCGGTCATGAGCTGGCTGGATTCGTTGGAAACAACCCTTGGCGATGCGGGTAAACCCGATGCCCGAAGTTTAGCCAACGTGGGGCTGTCCTGCATTCAGGGTGGATTAGTGCTGGCGGGGGTGACGCGCAACTCACAGCCCTTTGTCGATGCGATCTCATTCCTGCGGCAGGCATGGTGTGTGGATTGCGATGACGATTCCACACGCGTTGAGGGGGTGAAGGGGTGAAATTCGATTGTGCGCCTATTAAAAATCGTGGTGAGACCAATAAAGTCTCACCACGATTAATGTGACATGATGTTATTCGATGCGTTCAGTATTTATGCCTTAAACTTGCGCTTCATGGTAGTAACCATGGCACCAACTGCCAACAGACCCAGCATAGAAGCAGGTTCGGGCACATCAGCAGTATCTTCATCAGGTAGATCGGCTAAATCACCAACAGTTGTTCCAGTGCGGAAAATGGTGTACTTCCCTTCGGTATGGGATGCCGTTTTCAACCAGTCAGACTCTTGATCAACGCCATCGATAGTTTTCCAGGGGTTGATACCGTTTTTGCCGATACTGACGGTATCTTGCCACTCTGCACCGTCAATTAGGGATGTTAGTTCATCACTACCGGGTAAGAGGTTTGTGCTTTTATCAGTTAAATAGGGATTATCGTCACCAACAATGTATTCCCAATCATCTGCACCGGATAGCAAGGTTTTACCTGCGATTTCAAATTCCCCAATCCAGGATTCTGCAACGCGACCATCATCCCAGGCAACCAGATAAAGGTAGTCATCATTATTCACTTCAAAGTCCCAGCTTTCAGCTTTGGACCAGTTATAGCCGCCAGAAGAACCACCATCTCCAGTTTCGTTGCGGCCCACAAAGTTTAAGTTGCTGCCGTCTTCATTGCCGTAAAAGAGACCGTAAAAATTATCGGCGGTGACGGTTGCTTTGATGTCAGCTGCATTTGCCTCAACAGCTCCAACGGTTAGGAGACTCGCTGATGCGATCGCGCCTAACATTACCCGTTTAGCCAATACTTTCATAATAATCCCTGAGTAAAAACCAATGCTCTACGTACTAAATATGACCAAGGCCATTAACCAGAGAAACAGGGTGACTAAAATAAGAGGGTTATCTTTATAAAGAACGGGCCAGATTGGGAGCAAGGCCAAGCAATTGCGCTATTTACCGATTCTTTTTCGGTAGCCAGTATCCAATAGCACGTGAATTCTCGAAGAAAAACTGTCAGGGACAGTCGCCGTTTAGCCATGGATCACTGGCTTAGTCCTAAAATGTTGTTGCTATCCTGACAACTACGGATTGCACTGTTGCAGTGATCGTAATCAATTGCGCAATTTCACTCGTAGAAATCGACGTGAAACACTGTGACCTCAGCATCACAGATGTAGGATCTCTAGCCTAATGTCCAATAAACGCTTGCCACCAGTTGCGATCGCGCGCCCTAATACGACACCCCTCCGCCGGTTCCCCATCGGCGGGCGCTAGGCCCAGATCTTGACTCAGAGCATCATCAAACAACGCACGACTGTAGGAATCTTGGCCCGCAGCACGGATCTGATCCGCCGTCAGGTAACGGGCTCCGCGAAAGTCTGCCCCCACCAAATAGGCATTGGCAAAATTAGCCGTTTCCAGATTCGCCTCTCTAAAACAGGCAACCTTCAAATTCGCCCCTTGAAAATTCACCTGGCGCAGGTCCGCCAGCTGAAAGTTCACCCCCTCTAAATTCGTCAGCTCCTGATCATAGTTAGAGAAATCACTACGGTAGAGATTCGCCCCTTCAAAGTAGGCATGGTATAGATTGGCTCCCCTAAAATCAGTCTCTTGTAAACGGGCACCCCCAGGCAGATTGAGATAGCTTAGTTGAGTATCCACCGCCTCAATATTAGACAACAGCTCCTCACGATCATGGAGATACTCGATGGCATTTTTCTTCGTACTACCCACCCGAATATCTGAGGCAACAATGCCCCACTTGTTGTTAAAAATTTGATTCTGACGTTCGCGAAAGCCATAGAGAAACTGAATGGCACTGATTAAAATGGCCAGAGAAGCAAAACTTTGCAGGGTTTGGACCAGTAAATGAAAGCGTTTCGTCGAAGCTGCTATTTTTTCCAGCCAGTCTGGCAGATGTTTGTCGGTAAGGTACAACTCAAACAAACGGTTATATTCGTCGGGACTCAAACCATGGGCAGCTTCAAACGCCTGGGCACGACGGATGCGCTCATATTCGCGATCAAACAATTTCGGAATGTTTGCCAACTGTTCAAAATCATCAAGTAGCTGGTTACGGAGATCGTCTGCCATGGCAAGGAACCAATAACAAGGTGGGCAAGGACCAATGCCATCAGATTGCCCATAATTGAACTAATACAAAGACTCTAGAACAGATCCCGGTCCCAGATAAAGTTTGTAATCCCCCCCGTCGTACACCAAGGCATTCCAGTGAGGAATACCTGCCAAATCTAAATAAAAGGAAATTATCTGGGTCGAAGGTGTGATCGTCTGCATAATCACCCTGCTATTTACCTGTTGTAGTTGCGCTAAAAGTGCTGAAAAAATCGGCACTTGCTCCAAAAAACTCCCCTCCGACGAAGCAATCACTAGATCGGCACTTAGCTGAGGCGGACTGTGAATGTCGCCTAATATCTTTTGAGGCGCTTCCCATTGCAATAATTTGGCAGCTTCCCAGGATGATAATTCAGGCAGTTGATCTAACCCTGGGAACGGAGCCAGGTTTTGAACCTTTTGATAGTCAGCATGTTCTAACCAAACGGCTCCACCATGCAAATAGGCTGGGGGCAGATACTCCTGCCGCAAATGATTAGCCGCATTGGCAATGGTTTCAAATGCGGGCAAAATCAACACTCGCTCACCCAGCTTTCTAATTGAGACCCATCCCTGGGGGCGGCATCCTGGATAGCAGCAGGTTTCACACAATTCAAACTGAAAATTAGCCTGGGCATCTTGCCAGTTCACATACCCCAGGGCATTAATCAAACAAATATCCCCCTGCCATAGCTGGGTGACATTGATCAGCCCTCCATCAGGGTTAGAAAAATTAAATTCAGCGGATTTGACAACTGGTTGCGACAGTTGCCACATGGCATTTTCTCCTAGGAAACCACTAAATCTTTTGCGGGTTCAGTCTGTTCTAGACCACTCAAGTCATCCAAAATGGCAACTAATTCTCGCTCAAATAGGACCTGAGCGCGATTAGTGCGTCCGCCCACATAGAGCTGATCGCCGTCCTTTAGGGCCCACACCTGGGAATGGGAGATATAGCTCATAATCACCCCCAGCATCAGCAAACCAAACCCGAGATAAACCATGGGCACCCCTGGGTCAGCCTTAATCTGCAATCCAGTACTGCCAATCAGCTCAACCACCGACAGGGTGACTCCGTTCACCTCCACCGACATGCCTTCACGCACGGTGGAAATCAGCTCACCTTTTGCGCTATAGACCAGAAGCGTACCCTGAAGATCTTGGGCAATCAGCGAAACTCCCTCGCTCATATCGGTTTTTGTCGGCACCCAGGTCCCCCACAGTTTGCCCCCATCCTCAGTCTCAATCGGAGCCATGGGTAGCTGCAAAATGGGGCTGTTGTTCATTTTTACCCGCACCCCAGCAATGGACCAGTCGGCCTGGTACATGGTGACATTGCGATAGCGCAGGGGCTGATTCACCCAAATGGTTTTGCGTTTTACCTCTTCACCTTGGTTATCTAGCACCGATAGATCGGAGTAAAACTGATCCACCCGGCCCTCTGGGCTATAGTCAATCCAAAAACGGTTCACCTTCACTGACCAGTCTTTCGGAATTTGAGGCCCAGCCCAGGGACCGGCATCAAACACATTTTGCACGGTAAATGTATTACCACTGGGGACCATCTCCTGGGCAAAGAACCCCGTCATCGCCCCATACATGGCCCCCAGTAAGATAATCAGCATGCTGGCATGGACCAAAATGGGTCCCATGCGTCCCGCTAAGCCCTTATGGGCATAGAGCATGGTGCCATCCTTGTGAAAGGTTTTGTAGCGTTTGCCTTCCAGCAGGGTGGTGAGCTGGTCGATGGACCCCACGTCTAACTCGGTACTGAGGGCCATTTTGCCAAACTGGCGGGGCTTGCTGTAAAAATTCCAGGTACGAGAAAACCAGCGCAGGGCCGTAATCTGCCGGGTAAAGGTGCAGGCTGTGAGGCTGCTGCCAAACAAAATCAATAGGGACAGGTACCACCAGGTGCGATATACGTGGTCCAAGCCTGCGGTGAGGAGTACTTTCCAGCTGAGGAAGCCGAATAGGGCTGGGTCTTCGGGATAGTTCTGTTGGTAAAAGGTCAGGCCCTGACCCTGCTCAATGACGGTGCCCAGAATACTAAATACGGCGATGACCAGCAGCAGCACAATGGCCAGCCTGAGGTCAGCGAGGAGAGGAATCAGATCCTTTTTGAAATAGCGTTTGAGGGCAGTAACCATAGGGACAGGGACGGTTCTTGTGGGGAGCAAAAATGTAGGGTGGGCATTGCCCACCATTGACTAATATTTTTTTGGTGGGCATTGTCCACCCTAGGCGATGGGCATAAACCGTGACACCAATGAAAACACACCAAAGCCAATGAGCAAAACGCCGCTAGCGGGGGTAATCCAGCCGGACCATTGACGAATGGCGAGAATTTTTTTGATCGATGCGGTAAAGATACCGGCAATCACCAGGGGGGCGACATAGCCGATGGTATAGGCCAACAGCAGGGCGCTACCGAGAATTGGATCGCCTTTTTGACCCACCCAGGCAAGCAGGGTGGCCAGGACCGGGGTGCTGCAAGGGGAAGCGACTAAACCAAAGGTGAGACCTAGCAAATAGGACTTCAGGGACCTGGGAATATTGTTTTGCATGAAGTCCATGCCGCTGTAGGAAGGCAGTGGCGGTAGCGGTAGGGCTTCGAGGAGGTTGAGGCCCATTAGGATTGCGATCGCACTCACCAAAACAGGCAGCCCCACCCCCACCTGGCCATAGACCCAGCCTAAACTGCTGGCAAACACCCCCAAGCCGGCCAAAGTAGTCGCCAAACCCAACGCAAACCAGCTGGACTGACCCACCGCCTGCCAACGATTTTTCAACTCGTAACTCCCCATGTAGCCCACCGTAATCGGCAGCATGGATAGCATGCAGGGGGTAAGACTGGTGAGCAACCCAGCAGCAGCAATGATGGCAATACTCGCAACAGACAGGTGATCGAGTTGGGCCCCCACCCACTGATTCGCCACCTGGCTGAGGTTATAGAGACTGAGCTGAAGCGTTTCCCACATAGAGAGAGCAGACAGACATAAGACAAGCGGACCGTCGGCCAACGCCGACAGACCATAGCCTCTTCATTGTAGTTGGATCAAAGTAGTTGTATCGAAACGTTAAATACTTCGTATCCGCTTGCGCTTGCGCCCAGGTTTGCGGATCAGCCTGGGGGCGGTGGCCGGAGTCACCAAATCAGCCCCCAGGTCCTTGGGGGGCGGGGAACCGAGGGGGGGCCGGACAGATTTTTTAGACGGACCTGTAGCCAAACCCGCAGGGTGAGGAACCACAGCAGCGGCGTTAGCTGGAACTGGCTGCTGAACATGGCGACGACGACGGCTGCCAGGCCGGTGGCGTCGGGGTCGCAGGGGCTGCTCCGTCATGGCCACAATATTGGCTTCGTGGGCCTCCCGGGCCACACGAATCAATAGACCGGCGATGACTAAACTCGACATCATCGAGCTGCCGCCGTAGCTCATCAGGGGAAAGGGTAACCCCGTGGTGGGCAAAGATCCGGTGGCAACACCAATGTGAATCAGCGACTGCCCCACCAGGAATACCATGCAACCAATGGCAATCAGCCGGTTCACCGACGACTTAGCCTTAAGCGCCACCAGTAGGGCCACGGTACTAAACACCGCCAAAAACAGCAGCAGCATAATCGACCCCACAAACCCAAACTCTTCGGCATAAACCGAAAAGATAAAGTCGGTGTATTGAATCGGCAAGTAGCCCAGCTTTTGCTGTCCCATGCCAAACCCAGTACCCCATAGCCCGCCTGAGCCAATGGCGTATAGACTCTGCACCAGCTGATAACCGTTATCGCTAGCGTGGGACCAAGGGTCTAAAAAGGAAATAATCCGCTCCCGCTGATAGGCCTTAATGCTGACACTCACCACCGCCGCGAAAAAACCAGCCCCAGCCGTCATCATCAGCTGGCGATAGGGCTGTCCAGAAGCTACGGCAATCAGCCACAGTGTCAGGCCACAGACGGCGGTGGTACTCAGGTTAGGCTGGACTAAAATCGCCACCAAACAAAGGGCAAACACCGCCAACCATAGCCAGCGGGTGCCTACACGAAAGTTATGCCAGTGGCCAAAGAGTCGGGCACTTTGCAGAATCAAAAAAGGCTTTAACAGTTCCGAGGGTTGAATCAAAAAAGGTCCGATGGGAAGCCAACGGGTGGCACCATTGACCGTCACCCCAAGGCCTGGAATATAGGTGGCGACGATCAACCCTAAACAGACAAACAACCCCAGCCCAGAAAACTGCATGATCAGTTTAAGTGGGTGGCGCGCCACCCACCGGGACATGAGGAGACCGACCAGAATCCAGATCAGTTGAATTTTGAAATAGCGGGCACCGTCACCAACTTCGGCATCGGCCACGGGATAGGAGGCTGAAAACAGCACCACTAGGCCGATGGCTAACCAGAGCATGGTCAGCCATCGCAGTAGTCTGGCTTCCAGTGCCCAATCCTGCACCGAAAAAAAGTTAGCGACACCTGCAAAACGATTCAGATTCAATGGACGATCTTGAAGATAGGAGTGTTTAAGAAATAAAGAAAACCATCGACCTTGTCAAGGGGCAATCTTGGAGGGGTCGATGGTTAGTAGAAAAATCTTCACACCGGAACTGACGTAGAAACGGCGCATGCAGCGTCTCTACAGGGAAATGCCTATGGCCCTATGGCCGGGGCCTGAGTGGTAGGAATGTTACCAATGGGCAACGGCGGCTGGTGCTGTGCGATCGCAAACATCTCGGTCCGAATGCGATCGCTAATCTGGATCGTCTTCGCGTCATACACCTGGGTCAGCAGCTTGGGATACAACCCAAAGCCAATGATGGGAATCAGCAGACAAGCCACGATAAACACCTCACGGGGCTCCGCATCAATCAGCGCCTCATGCTCAATCAGCTCCTTATTCTCAGGGCCAAAGAAGATTTCCCGCAGCATTGACAGCAGATAGATCGGCGTCAAAATCACCCCCACCGCCATCAGCAGGATCATCACCAGCTTAAAGTTAAAACTGTAGGCATCACTATTGGCAAAGCCCACAAACACCATCAGCTCAGCCACAAACCCACTCATCCCCGGGAGAGCCAACGAGGCCATGGAGCAGGCGGTAAACATGGCGAAGATCTTCGGCATCTTGGTCCCAACACCGCCCATTTCCGGCAGGATCAGGGTGTGGGTACGGTCATAGGTGGCCCCCACCAAGAAGAACAGGCTGGCCCCGATCAAACCGTGGGACACCATCTGCAGCACCGCACCGCTCAGGCCCAGCTCAGTAAACGACGCAATACCAATGATCACAAACCCCATGTGGGAAATGGATGAATAGGCAATCTTGCGTTTGAGATTGCGCTGGGCAAAGGAGGTCAGGGCGGCGTAAATAATGTTGATTACCCCAAAGAGGATCAGACCCGGAGCCACAATGGCATGGGCATCGGGCAACATCTCCACATTCATGCGAATCAGGGCATAGCCCCCCATTTTCAGCAAAATACCCGCCAATAGCATGTGGACCGGGGCCGTCGCCTCACCGTGGGCGTCGGGCAACCAGGTATGCAGCGGGAATATAGGCAGTTTCACCGCGTAGGCCACCAAGAAGGCCGTATATAACCACAGCTGCAGCCGGATGGGATATTCCTTCGCCATCAGGGCCTGCATATCGAAGGTGATGGTGTCACCGTAGAAGGCCATGGCCAAGGCAGCCACCAAAATAAAGAGGGAGCCACCAGCCGTATAGAGAATAAACTTAGTCGCCGCATACAGTCGCCGCTTGCCGCCCCAGATGGACAGCAGCAAATATACCGGAATCAGCTCCAGCTCCCACACGAGGAAAAACAGCAGCATATCCTGGACGGCAAATACCGCAATCTGAGCGCCGTACATCGACAGCAGCAGAAAATAGAAAAGCTTTGGCTTTAGGGTAACTGGCCAGGCCGCCAGGGTGGCCAGGGTGGTAATAAATCCGGTGAGCAACACCAACGGCATGGAAAGACCATCCACCCCTACGGACCATTTCAGGTCGAGGGCAGGCACCCAGCTGTAGCTTTCTACCAGCTGCATCCCCGAGCTAGTTGGGTCGTAATAATTAACAAAGGCAATAACAATGAGGGCAAAATCAATCAGCCCGACAATGAGGGCATACCACCGCACGGTTTTGCCATCCTGATCAGGAATAAACGGCAAAAGCAAGGCCGCTACGATCGGCAGCAAAATAATGGTGGTCAACCAAGGAAATGTTGCAAAGTCCATAGATATAAGGCCAGGGTTCTATAGCATTAGCCCCATCGCTTAGGGCATGACTGCCCCCAAGAACTGCTACTTAGCAACGATGATGGGACGGTATGGGCTCGGCTGTCGCACAGCTGCTTCATGGGTAATCAGCAGCCATCAGGCCTTGTTAACCACTGTAAGAATAAAAATATTGATCCCCAGATCATCTGCGGGTTTTCTTAAAGGTGTGTAATCAGAACGTTACAAGTGGTTAATATTTCGGGATGCATCTGGGATGGTCTCCCCGATCAGCGCTGCGCTTGAGCAAGCGGCTAACGGCCCCAGCCGATGCTATCTAGGACGGCTTTTGGGCGATGACAACACGATGGCGAGAGGTATTGATGGTTTGGCTCGGCTGACAAAAACCAGCAGCCATCAATGCCCCATGCAAATCCAAGGAAAAGTACTGATCGAGATAGGGTTCAGTGCTCTTGAGCAGGGTGAGCACATAGGCGGGCAATTTTTTGTACACTTCCGACTGAGGATTCATTTCCAGAATAGTGAAGTGGCCGCCAGGGCGGAGAATGCGATGGGCTTCGCGGAGCACCTCTAGGGCGGCGGCGGTGGGCAGTTCATGGAATAGCAACGACGCCGATACCAAATCCACCGATTGAGCATCCAAACCCGTGCGCTCTGCCGCCGCATGGATCCAATTGGGAAATGCCTTGCCCTGTCTCGAAGCTGTTTGATAGCGAGCGACTGTTAAAAAGTAATCCGACAGCTCCACCCCGGTGATCTGTGCATCGGGGTAAGTCGCCTGTAGGGCAAACGTGCTCAGTCCTGTGCTACAGCCGAAGTCCACAATGGTCTCAGGGGCCGAGGCTATCTGATCTAGCAAAACGTCCATGTAGCTTTGGCGCAGGCGAATATCCCCACGGGCATCACCCTCGGGCCAAAGGCGGGCGTGGACCGCTTTGGCGGCTACGGTCGCCTCTAGGGCAGGATCCCAGCCCAGGTTGCCTTCGTCATAGGCGTGGAAGCTGGTGAGGTAGTAGTCGGGGTAGGTGAGGGTGCGATCGCAAATCTCTGCCCGTTCCTGCTCCCAAATCGGATTAAAGTCTGCATTGCCGCCCCGCGATCGCAGCTGGGCCACCTCATCCAGCCAATACACCCCAATGGACTCAGCCCGTTTAATCATCATGTTACGGGCTCGGTCCCGAGCAAAATGAGCCAGGGGTTTGACGGCCAAAGCACCATTAATCAAACGGTTAATCGAGCGAGTAGCAATGGCATTCATAGGGGAGCGTCTTATAACAGAATTGTAATCAGCTTAATTATCCCCAGCCATCACAGCGCATTCCTTGAGAAAACGTTAATCTAGATTGCTGAAATACCCCACCCCGAAACAGCCATGTCCGTCGCCGCCTATTTCAACGCCGATGAAAACGGCCACAAGTCCTTTGAGCTCCCCGGTGCATCGCCCCACTACAACCCCGATCGCCCCGGCCAGGTGGAGCACATCGCCCTCGATCTCGACTTTGATATACCGAAAAAAAGCTATAGCGGCACCTGTAGTATTCGCCTCAACCCGTTGCTAAATGGAGTAGATAGCCTCACCCTAGATGCCGTCAGCCTGGCCATCAGCACCGTCACCATTGACGATCAGCCCCAATCCTTTGACTACGACGGGGAACAGCTCCACATTCACCTCAGCAAACCCACCTTGGCAGGACAGGCCATTACGCTCCTGATCACCTACGCCGTCAAAGAACCCCAGCGGGGCATTTACTTCATTGCCCCCGACCAGCACTACCCCGACAAGCCTTACCAAGTATGGACCCAGGGCGAAGATGAAGACTCTCGGTTTTGGTTCCCCTGCTTTGACTATCCGGGGCAGCTAGCCACCTCCGAGGTGCGGGTGCGGGTGCCGAAAAAGTACTTTGCCCTATCCAATGGGGAACGGGTATCCACGCAAGCCGATGGCAAGGCCAACATTTACCACTGGAAACTGGACAAGGTTCACCCCAGCTATCTCATGACCCTAGCCATCGGCGAATATGACAGCATAGAAACCGAATGGCGCGGTCGTCCCGTGCGCTACTACGTGGCCAAGGGTCGCAAGGACCAAATCGAGCTGACCATGGGCAAAACGCCCCAGATGATGGAACGCTTTAGTCAAGTATTTGGCTACGACTATCCCTTCTCCAACTACGACCAAGCCTGCCCCGTCGACTTTATCTTTGGCGGCATGGAGAACACCACCACCACCCTCCTGACAGACCGCTGTCTGCTGGATGAACGGGCCGCCATTGACAATATTAATTCTGAAACCCTGGTAGCCCATGAGCTAGCCCACCAGTGGTTTGGCGACCTGATCGTGATTAACCATTGGTCCCATGCCTGGGTCAAAGAGGGCATGGCCACCTATTCTGAAGTGCTGTGGCTAGAGCATGCCTATGGCCGTGACGAGGCGATGTACTACCACCTCAACCACGCCCGGGACTATCTTGCGGAAGACGCCAGTCGCTACCGTCGCCCCCTGGTCACCCACATCTACCGAGAACCGATCGAACTGTACGACCGGCACATTTACGAAAAAGGGTCCTGCGTGTACCACATGATCCGCCAGGCCTTGGGGGATCAGCTCTTCACCCAGACCCTCAAAACCCTACTCACGGACAACGCCCACAGCACCGTGGAAACCGTAGACGTGCTGCGGGCCATCGATCAGGCCACCGGCAAAAACCTGCGCTATCTGTTTGATCAATATGTCTATCGCGGTGGCCATCCCGACTATTCCCTCACCTACAGTTGGGACAGTGACAGCAACCTCGTCAAGCTGATGGTCACCCAGACCCAGGTGGCAGACGGCAAATCCCAGGTCCAGGAAGGCCTGTTTGACCTCAAAATCCCCATTGGTTTTGGCTATGTCACAGCTGACAAAGCCGCTACCAGTGACACCGATGGACCGGCCAAGGCAAAAGTCGACGTCCATACCGTCACCGTCAGAATCCACGAGCGCCAGCAGGCCTTCTACTTTCCCCTCCAGAAAAAGCCAGACTTCATCAGCTTCGACGTGGGGAACCACACCCTCAAAACCGTCAAACTGGACTATCCCATCAAGGAACTCCAAGCGCAGCTGAACCATGACCCCGATCCCATTTCCCGACTATACGCCGCCAAAGCCATCGCCCAAAAAGGCACCCTAGAGGCGGTGGAAGCCTTAAGTGCCGCCTTGGTGAGGGATGCTTTCTGGGGGGTGCGGGCCGAAGTAGCCCAAGCCCTTGCCACCATTCAGCTAGCCCAGGCCGTTGCCGGCCTATTAAAAGGCCTCAAGGACCAGCATCCCAAGGTCCGACGGGCGGTGGTCAATGCCCTCGCCAAGGTCAAAACCACCGAGAGCTACAAGGCCCTAAAAACCATCGTCGAAAATGGCGACGAGAGCTACTACGTCGAGGGGGCAGCGGCCACGGCCCTAGGTAAAGTGGGGTCTAGCATTTTAGACAATGGCAAAAGTAAAGAGAAGAAAACCCTGAAGCTATTGGCCATGGTCTTAGAACAGCGCGCGGGCTGGAATGAGGTGGTGCGCTCGGGGGCCATTAGCGGCTTGAGTGTGTTCACATCCTCCACCGCCGCCTTGGATCTATTGCTGCCCTATACGGAAATGGGTACCCCCCAGGCCTTACGGCTAACGGCCATTCGGTCCCTGGGTCAGATTGCCGCGGGGCAGGATAAGGTGGGCTGTGATCGCATCCTAGACCGCCTCGAAGCCATCGCCCGAGAAGAGTTCTTCCTCACCCAGGTCGCCGTGGTCATGGCCCTAGGCCAAATGGAAGTCTCGGGGGCAATCAGAGTACTCAGGGGTCTGGCGGAGCAAAGCCCCGACGGTCGCGTCAAACGTCGGGCAGAAGAGGCCATCGGCAAAGTGCGTAAAGCCATCGGCGCTGACAAGGCGGTGGGCGAACTGAGGCAGGACCTAGACGAACTGAAGCAGTTTAACCGTGATTTAAAGAGTCGGCTGGAAACGTTGGAGGCAAAAGCGACGGCGGCTCAGAAAACCAAGGAGTAAATCACCCGTAGGGGCAATGCCATGGGCTTACCCCTACCAGCCCATGGCCGCCAACTGGGACGATTGCTCAAACGCCTCAACGGCTGCCGCATCCCCCAAGGGTGTCACCGCCACCGGCTGACCGTCCACCATCCGCGTCTCCGCACAGAACGAGGCCGTATTAAACCCCCCAAACCGCTTCACAATGCTGCTGCGCATCCGCAAATCCGGCGTGACAAACCAAAACCGCTCGACGGAACTCATGGTGTCATATTCCGTATCTAAAATCAGACCGTCCTCATCATCCATTTCGTAGCGACCCACCACAGGGACAATCTCAGCGTAGCCCCGCTCCCTGAGCAAACGCCCCTTCTGGGGACTATCCGCGTCGGGCACCAGGGCAAAAACCGTTGTGCCGGCGTGGTTTTCCTCCCCCTCCCGGTCCCAGGCCATGGCCCCATTCCAGGTGACATAGGCCCCACCCACCGCTAGGGCAGGGTCAATTTCATGGAGTTCACAGATGGCAATAACTTTTTCGTGGGTCTGATCAAGGGCTTCGACGGTAATATTAGAGCCCCCCAGCTCAGCCCGGCGAAAGGGCAGATGGTGGGTGGTGCGCTGGGAGTGCCATTGACCAGCACTACGCCGGAAAAATTCCATTACATCCATGGAGTGCGATCAAGATTAATGCTTTCCTCCATGATAAACCTAGACTATCCACCACGCATGGCTGATTCCAAATGGTTAAGCTCTATCAGCTCCCATCATTGGCTAAAATCTATTGTTAAAACAAGACCATCGTTTCATCCGGAGAAAGACTAACCTCCGTTAGAGTAAAAATACTGTCATTTCCCCTACTCATTCCCCAGTTCAACTAACCCAGCTCAAGGAGTCCATCGGTGCCCAAGGTGCGTCGAAAAAGAAGTCGCCTCACCCTAGCGTCTGTGTTGCTTTTGGCCACAGGACTTTGGCTGGGGCAATGGCATGTAAGCAGTCGCCTGGTATCCCCCACAGCTGCCTTGGTCCTGGGGGGAGATGCCAAACGGGAGGAGTTTGCCGCCCAGTTTGCTACGGAAAATCCTGAGCTGGAGGTGTGGATCTCCTCCGGGGCCAACCCGGAGTATTCCACCTGGGTCTTCCAAGAATCCCAGGTATCCCTCGATCGCTTGCACTTAGACTATCGAGCGGTGGATACGGTAACCAACTTCACCACCCTAGTGGACGATTTTGAGCGTCTGGGCATTCAAAGCGTTTATCTGATTACGTCGGACTACCATATGCGCCGGGCAAACACCATTGCCGCCATCGTTTTAGGGAGTCGGGGGATTCACTATAAGTCGTTGCCGGTAGCCTCTGAGCGCCCGCCGGAACCGTTGCTGCGGAGTCTAAGGGATGGGGGCCGCTCAATTTTATGGGTGTTTACGGGTAAAACGGGCTCTGAACTAGCGCAGCTATCGTCCAAACTGCCTGCTCATCCTTAGCCTTGGGGCAGCCTAGGAGTACCTGGAGTAAATATATTGATGTTTTTCAAGGTTGGCTATGGCCTCTACATCGGATAAATCTCTCTACACTGAAGAGCAAATTAAAGGCTGGTTACGGGGACTGTTGGCCATTGCATGGGCCGATGGTGAGTTTGATCAGCAAGAGAAAGACCTGATCCACACCATGATGGAGGTGGAGTTTGCTCCCAAACTTGATTTCCAAACCTTTGAGCCGATTAAACCGGCCGAATTAGCGGCCATTTTTACACCCAATCCCATCGCAGCTGAAAACTTTTTGCGCATGGGGGTGATGGTTGCGATCGCAGATGGCCTCTACTCCGCCGCCGAAGACAAAGTCCTAATGGAATTCTGCCAGGCCCTCAACCTCGATACGGCGGTCCTACAGGCCCTCCAGTCCACCCTGTACAATCTGCACGAGGTCCAGGAAGAAGTCCAGCCCGGCACCAGCACTGCAGAGGAAAGCAGTCCTACAGCAGCAGCCAGTCCCCTCACGCCGCCCTCAGCCAAAGCCGCCGGTCCTGACCCCCTCAAACCCGTTCGTGAATGGCTCGACCAGCTGCACGTAGACGATCCTCGTCTCGCTCGGTTTGTGTGCAAAATGATCCCTTCCCAATGCCCCTTTGAACGGGACGTCACCCTGTTTGGCAAAAAGGTGGTCCATATCCCCCCCATGTGTAAGCTCAACCCTCTCTATGAACAAATGGTAGGGCTAAGATTTCGCGCCCTCACCCACCTGGCAGATGACCTGGGTGAAGACATAACAGCCTATTTATAAGGGGCTTAAAAGTAAGGGGCTTAAGCCAGAATTTCAAATTTAGATTGAATTTTAAAAATTGGAGGGTGGGCTATGCCCACCATAACGATGATTGGGCAATGGTGAGCGACTAAAAACCGAAGTCCTCGTAGTCGGCGGCGGCACAGGCGGCACAGCCGCGGCCATTCAAGCGGCACGGCTGGGGGCTGAGGTACTCCTGGTGAGTGAATGGCCCTGGTTGGGGGGCATGCTCACGGCAGCAGGGGTGACGGCCCCAGATGGCAATGAGTTAGCCGCCTTTCAGACAGGACTGTGGGGAGCCTTTTTACGGGAGCTGGAACGGCGTCAGCCCGGTGGACTGCACCATGGCTGGGTCAGCTTCTTTACCTATGAGCCCGCCGTGGGAGCGGGCATATTTGCCGACTGGGTGGCCGCCCTACCCAATTTGACCTGGCGTTGGGGCCATCGGCCGCAGGCGGTGTTGCGATCGGCGGAGCGGGTCACAGGGGTGGAGTTTGACTCATTTTCGGTGGAAGCCACCATCACCATTGACGGCACTGACCTAGGGGATCTATTGGCCTTGGGGAATGTACCCCATCGCTGGGGATGGGAACCCCAGGACCAATGGCAGGAACCCAGCGCACCCAAATCCCTCAGCGACCCCACCGACCCCCTGGCACCAGCCATTAAAAAATATCCGGTGCAGTCCCCCACCTGGGTGGTGGTGATGCAAGACTACGGCCTAGGCACAACGGCCCCAACAATTCCATCGGCGGGGATCTCGGCGGATTTTTCAGGGGCCTGGGACGGCTACGGTCCAGAGCAGTTTCTCAACTATGGCCGACTGCCGGGCAATCGCTTCATGATCAACTGGCCCCAACAGGGCAATGACTATGGGGTGAAGCTAGATCGCCTGATTGGGTCGGACTCAGCTCGCCATGACTTTTGGCAAGAGGCGAAGCACCACAGCCAACAATTTGCCCATGTGATTCAAACAGAGCTGGGGCCTAACTATGGCTTGGCCCAAGGGGTATTCCCTCAGCTGGAGGGCACTCCGGGGGGCGGGGCCTATGCCCTATACCCCTACTACCGCGAGGGTCGACGGCTGGTGGGCCTGACGACGGTAAAGGAGCAGGATATTTTGCCCATAGCCGGAGGGCAGGTGGCCCCACTGCCAGTGAATGGAGCGGGGGAAGTGGATGCGATCGCAATCGGCAACTACCCCAACGATCACCACTATCCTGGCTTTGCCATGCCCCTAGCCCCCAAGGCCATCCGCTGGGGTGGACGGTGGACCGGCACCCCCTTCACCATTCCCTACGGGGCCTTGGTCCCAGCGGAAATCGATGGCCTATTAGCCTGTGACAAAAACATTTCAGTCACCCACATTGCCAACGGTGCCACCCGACTCCAGCCCGTTGTCCTCGGCATTGGTCAAGCCGCTGGGGCCGCAGCGGCCCTGTGCTTACAACGGGGCTGCCAGCCGCGCCACCTATCCATCCGGTCCTTACAGCAGGCCCTACTCAAAGATCCCCAGGCCCCTGCCATGGTAGTACCCTGTTTTGATCTATTGCCCACTGACGAGCATTGGATGGAATACCAAGCAGCCTACCTCCGCGAGCCCCACACCTATCCCAGCAGTGGCTTTACATACTCTTTAAATCCAGATCTAGCTCAAGCTCCCACAGCCTTGTCCCCTCCCACCGCCAAAACATTTCGCGGGCAGTATCAAGCAGGAGAAAACCAAAGTCACCAGCTAATCTGTCCCATGGGCAATACCCACCAAACCCTAATGCTCGTCGCCATCACCCCCCTAGCCGTCCAGCAGTTAACCCAGGCAATCGACGGCAGTACCCTTGCCGTTCAAGGCATTCATAATGGGGGTGGAGGCTGGATTTTAGTCCATAGCATCACCAAAATTGAGGAAAAGTAGCAACAACAACAGAAAGTTCAGTGGCATCACCCACACATTTTTCACTTAGTTTTTCCTGAGCGATTTGTCAATTCCATGTATTCAGAAAGTAGCAATACTACTCACTTTCTGACCCATGAGAATATCTCTATCGGTAATGTCAGTTGCTGCTATCATCAGCGTTTTCAACATCTTAGGTTTGGTTGTTACCTCCCCTAATAGTCAACTAGCTGAGCGGGGCAGTGGCCGGATTCAAACTGAGCAAATAAGTGACCGAGGCAGTGGCCGCATCTCCTCCGGACTAGCTGACCATGCGCTAGCTGACCGGGGTAGCGGACGCATCAACACCGGTCTGGCTGACCGTGTAGCCGACCGAGGCAGCGGGCGCATCTCCACCGAACAAGCCTACCGGGGCAGCGGACGCATCTCCACCGAACAAGCCTACCGAGGCAGCGGTCGTTTGATCGCCTAAAAACATCCCAGCTAGTTTGTTCCGACCGCCAACAAACAAAGCACTATGGAAAAACTATAGATATAAATCAAAAAAAGTTTTACGCTAACCGTTACGACCTAGTGCATAAATTAACGACTACCCTATAAGTTCCCCCGTCATATTGACATATTGAACAAATCAAAAAAAGTTGGTACTTCCTGAGGTAGCCTAGTCCCACTAAACTATTTTGTCTGCACATCCGTCTACACAATCAGTGTGTATCTATCCCTGAGAGTCCTCCATGACCAATGTCCAATCACCCATGACTACTGATGCCGAGCTGATCAAGCGTCTAGAGCCCAGCGCCATTGATCAGATCATGATGTACCTCGCCTTCAGCGCTATGCGTACTGGCGGGCATCGTCACGGGGCATTCCTAGATGCCGCAGCTACGGCGGCTAAATGTGCCATCTATACCACCTATATGGAGCAGGGACAAAACCTGCGCATGACGGGGCATCTACACCACATTGAACCCAAACGGGTCAAAGCCATCGTAGAAGAAATACAACAGGCCTTGGGTGAAGGTAAATTGTTAAAAATGCTGGGGGCGCAGGAACCTGGTTATCTGATTCAATTTCCCTACGTTTGGCTCGAACAATATCCCTGGACCCCAGGACATTCCAAACTAGTTGGAACAAACCTGACATCGGAAGAGAAGGCTCAAATCGAGAAAAAGCTGCCGCCAAATTTGCCAGAGGCCCAACTGATTACATCATTTCAATTTGCCGAGCTGATTGAGTTTCTCCACGCCCGCTCCCAAGAATCTGTTCCCAGCGAACGTCAGCTTCCCCTCAGTGAAGCTCTGGCAGAACATATCCGACGACGTCTGATTTATTCAGGCACCGTATCCCGCATTGACTCGCCATGGGGCATGCCCTTTTACGCCCTAGCGCGAGCTTCCTACATTCCATCGGATGATGCGGAAAGAACTTATACCATGATCGAAGATACGGCTCGCTATTTTCGCATCATGCATGAATGGGTGGCCCGCAAAGACGGCACCATGAGGGTTCTGGAATCCCTTGATATTCCATCGGAACATCGGCAACAGGCCCTGGACGAATTAGATCTGCTCTTACGAAAATGGGCCGATAAATATCACCAGTCCGGCGGCGAACCCATGGTGTTACAAATGGCCGTAGGGGACAACAATGTGGACGCTACCTGAAGTCAACTGAGTCCCCTCAATCTCTCTAATCAATCCCTCAATCTGTCAAATTAATCCTTCAAAATCCTTCAAAGAGTATTCCATGCCTGGGTCAGAATATCCCCCAGCAGGTGACGACTCTTAGGGTCCAACAGGGCATCATCTGCCATTAGTTCGGTGATGACATCATCCAAGGTTTGTCCTTGGGACCGAGCGGTCTCAATGACGTTGAGAATGGCTGTGACGATGTGGGCTTCACTGACAGCCTTAGCTGATGGCGAGCTTTCTAAAACAGTTTTTAAAGATGACGGACTCATATTATGTGTATGGGTAAGATGCAATCGCCGCCTGAGGGGCTCAGGCAAACCCGCAGGATACCTTTCTGGACAAATTTTCCGGGGCGCAAAGCTATCATAGATATGCTTATAAGCCAGCGATAGCAGGTAATAGCTACCTGTCACACTTACATATTGACCAGAAGTTAACAAAGTCTAACCTAAGTTGACTCAGAAAAAGATTTTTTTTTAAGGAATCACGAATAAAGCTTCTCTCACACCTTGGCTGGGGAAGACGGTTGACTGAGCCGAGGAAAACTGGGTAAATCGATAGCCGCCAAGGACCCTTTGCGCTTTTGCGGTTTGAGGGGATTGACTAGGGGCGATGGACTGCTTTGGACAGACATGGCAGGCAAGTAAGTGTCAGCCGCTGCAACGGTCTTAGTCGCTTGGAGTCGGTTAAGGATTTCATTCGCTTGGGGAGACAGCTGAGAAGACAACCCTGGGCTTTCAACCAGATTATCCTGCTGCTGATTAGCGGCTGAACTACCCTCAACCGAGTCATCGAGGACAATCACGGTGGGGTGACTAGGTGTGGATAGGCTAGGTTCGTCGAGCCAGGGAGAGGGTTCGGTAAACTGGCTAGCACTGTCACTCCAGCTGTCATCCAAAGTGTTCTCTAAGCGAGAGGTGCCCTGGGTTGCCCCCTCCTGCATCCCTGAGGCAGGGGGCAGCGGCTCAGATGGGTCTAATGGATCCATCACCCGCGCCAAATCATGCCACAGCTGGTCCTCTGCTTCGTGATCTAGGGTGGTGACTGGGGCAGTCTGCGTGCCATGGACACCCCGAATCATCGACTCCAGCTGGGGGTCTAGCTTGCCATGGCCTAGGGCGGATTCCCAAGGACGAATCTCATCAATCTTGGGCATGGCCATGGCCATGGCCGCCGCATCCACAGCTATAGCGCTGTGGGATGACTCGTTGGACATGGTGAGGCATTTTTCTAGGGCCGCTTTGAACTGTAGGGTATAGCGCTGCTGACGCTGGAGGCGTGCCCTCAAATCACGACAGTTGGTGTTGGACTGCCATAATTCCTGGGACTGCTCAGTATGTTGTTGCAGGAGGGCAGTGTGCTCAGCTTCTAGCTGGGCGCTGCGCTCTCGCAAGGCGTTGAGTTCTGTTTGCAGGGTTTCGCTACGCAGTTGGTAATGCTGTAGGGACTGATTGCTTTGTTCGAGTTCCGTCACGAGCTGGACAATCTCACGATCGGCTACCGATGGACCAGCCCGATCGATTTCAGCTTGGAGAGCTGCTTGCGATCGCTCAAGAGAATCTTCTAGCTGAGATACCTTAGCCAACAGCACATCGTTACATTCGTTCAGGTCTCGGACTAAGTTGAGCAACTCAGCTTCACGCTGACTAGAGTGCTCGAGGGTAGAGGCCTGACGACTAGACATGGAGGTATTAGAGGTACTGTTGCTTGGGTGAGTGCTCGAAGAATCCATAGCGTTGGTCCGCAAATGAGGGGTGGGCCCTGAAAGTTGGTCGACGGCTATTGTGCCTGGGAAATGGACAGTCTGCCAGCCATTGTTATCTGATTGTTCAACAGACAACTGTGCCTCATGGGACAAAATGTCCCAGGATTCGCCCTCTTGATCGAAAAGGCTATCACTTGACCTAGCTGGATTGGACATTGTAGAGCACCGCGATGGTAAAGCGGATGACGATGGCATCTTACGCTAATCTCTCCACAGTGTTAACACAGAAAATTTGATTAACACCAGTCAATTGCCAAAAATTGCCTGTAAACCAAGGAATCGAGGCATTTTTCCGATACCAGAAAACGTATCAAAAGTTAAGGTACTTTACATTACCTTACAGAGGAGAAAAGCCTGGGGGGCTGGGTGGCAAAAGCGGTGGGGGCGGCAGGGGCCGTAGGTTAGGGCGTTTTGGCTAGGGTTTGGCTGAGTAAGGCAGCATGTAGAAGCGCGCGATCGACATGGGAGCGCACTTGCACATCGCTCAGGCCCTCGCCATTGGCGTAATGTTCGAGCCATTGCTGGGTCATGGTGCTGGCATTATCGGGGATGAGTGGCAGGGGTTCTGCGGCGGACAAGCCCCAGGCAGGGAGCGATAGCTCCTGAACAATCTGGGTGACCTTGGGGTCATAGCTAATGGCAAAGCAACGACAGCCCTCGGCCACCGCCATCACCACCGCGTGAAACCGCATGGCAATGGCTAGCTCAATGCCGCGAAAAACGCCCTTGAGCTGAGCCGGGTTGGTCACTTGGATGATTTCGTAGGGGCCGCTGAGATGCTGGGCTATGTGGGTTGCGATCGCACCATCTTTCACCGGCTGAAATGGCAACAGCACCACACAGGTCTGGGTCGCGGTCTGAAAATCAGCAATGGCTTTAGTCAAATGGGCCAATCGCTCAGGCGTAAGGTGGACATGGCCCCGCAGGGCAACAGCCACCCGAGGGGCCGGTAAATTGGCAAACCCTGGCAAGTGGGACGACTTAAGCGCCCAGACCGGATCTGGCGCTAGCTGGCAGGGAATGCCCCAATCGGTCAACAGCTGAGCCGAAGCCCCATCTCGCACACTAACCCCATCACAATTTTGCAAAGTCCAACGGGTGATCCACCGACTACTGCGCCGATGTAGGGGACCAATCCCCTGTCCCCAAGCAATAGTCATCAGCCCCATCCCCTGGGCCAGCTTCATCAACCCACCGTAGTAAAGCGGATTGACCGCACTGGTGGCATCCTGCATCAGACTACCCCCACCCCAAATAAATGCCTGGGAACGACCGAGGGCCGACCAAACAGCCGGCAGTGACTTCCTTGGCACCGCCTCTACCCCGTAGCGCCGGGCCGTTTCCTCCGGGTTGCCAGAAAGCACTAGGGGGGTGACAGACCGAGGCAACAACTGCAACAGCGTTGCCAGCAGGGCCTCGTCACCGCTATTGCCCATACCATAGTATCCACACAACACTGCTCGCATGTTTACACCGTTGTTCCCTTACTGTCCTGCTAAGATTATCGCGAAGACTTGCCCGTTCACCATCGAACGGTGGGCAATGCCTACCCTACATGCCGATTGCCTTTTTGCCTATGCATGCGCTCTCATTGCCCACTTGGATGGTCCATGTTTCCAGCGTGATTGAGTGGATCGCCGCCATCTATTTCATCTGGCAGTTCGCCGATGTCAGCGGTTGGCCTGCCTGGAAGTGGCTGTCCTTTGGCATGCTTCCAGCCCTGATCAGCGCCATGTGTGCCTGCACCTGGCACTTTTTCGACAATTCGCCAGCCCTAGGTTGGTTAGTAATTTTGCAAGCAGCCATGACCGTCGTCGGCAACTGTACCGCCTGCGCCGCCGCCTGGTACATCTGGAGACAAGCCCATGTCTAAAGAAACCCTGTTTGCAGTTTCCCTGTTTCCCTATCTGGGGTTTCTCTACTTTGTCACCAAGTCCGGCCAAACTCCCCGGCTGGCCCTGATCGGGTTCTATGTACTGCTGGTGTTTGTCGCAGTGACCATTCCGGCAGGCATCTACGCCCAACAAGCCTATGGGATGGAACTAGCCAATGTAGACTGGCTCCACGGCAGCGCTGAATTTTTTCTCACCCTCTCCAACATTTTGGTGGTGTTAGGCTTTAGAAACGCAGTTCAGAAACTGAAAGACAGCTGAGGTAGCGGCAATAACCATGGAAAAGATAGGGCAAAAGGGCATTAACCACGCTACGATTTGCAATTTATTTACTATCCTTCTAGGATTCTGGTTCAGCCTTCATCCTGACCAGGTAGCCAGCTCCATCGGTCGGCGTCTGATTGAAAAAGACAAAGAAACCGCTGGTACTCCAGATCTCGTCCTATACCTGGGTAATGACTATCCCCGCTGGCAATCCGGACAACCCCGTAGGATTGATTTGAACCAATGGCGGGTATCTAACTGGTGTCTAACTTAGTCAGCGAGAGCGTTCTTACAACTCCCCCAAAATTCTAGCAATAGAAACAGTCACGTCCGGAAACGCAACTAGCTGAATGTCACCCCTACTCAGGACTTGCTGAGCTTGATAGTCGCCCTGCTCAGGTTGTCTCAAAATAACGATGTTTCGCTCTTGCAGATTCACCACCCAGTACTCTGGAATACTCGCAGCAGCATAGGCTCGGCGCTTGGCTTCTAAATCTTTTGCCAGACTCGTATTAGAAAACTCAATTACCCAAAAAACGTCCTCAGCATAGGGATGTCGCTGACGATAAATGTCCCCCAGCGGTCTGACCACGGCCAGATCGGGCTCAGGTTCTGACTGATTCGGTAGAGTAACGGGGCGACCTTCACGCACCTTCGCCCGTTTACCCAAAAGTTCACTCAAATAGTCACCCCCTTCATCACCTAGAAAAGCATGCTCAGGCCCTTCGGGTGCCATGGTGACTATCTCCCCATTTAATAGTTCCACCGAGCGACCATCCAAAATCCCCGCAGCGGTCATGCGGTGATAGTCGTCTAGTGTCCATTTTGCTAAAACGACCGACATAGGCTGACAAAGGAAAAAGTAATCTAGAGCGAGGAATAGTATCCCCACTCATGGCCTAGGATATCTGGAATGGATACTCTGTTGTGATGGGACTGTTGAGCACAAATTTACAGAGTATCCGATACTAAAGCTGACGCTATACTACCCCCATGCCTTGAGCCTTGAGAACCCTTTTCTAAATCTGACCTATGAGCCCGCCCTAGAAGCTCTAGGGGATGACTACTACGACATTGTTGCCGCCGCCGATTTTCCGCAACACATTCTGCGTTTTCGCAATGATGATCTGCTGCCCCGGCTAGGATTACCGCCTGAAACCGTTAGCGATTTTGACTTTATTGAAGCCTTTGGCCAATTTCAGCAACGTTCGCCCCTATTGGCCCTGCGCTACCACGGCTATCAGTTTGGCGATTACAATCCCATGTTGGGGGATGGTCGGGGCTTTCTCTATGGCCAAGTGCGGGGCACCGATGGGGTGCTCTATGACTTTGGCACCAAAGGTTCTGGCACAACGCCCCACTCCCGCAGTGGGGACGGACGATTGACCCTCAAGGGTGGGGTGAGGGAAGTCCTAGCGTCTGAGGCGCTCCATGCCCTGGGGGTGAATACATCCCGCTGCTTGAGTCTGGTGGAAACAGGGGAAAGACTGTGGCGGGGTGATGAACCATCGCCAACCCGATCCTCGGTCATGGTGCGCTTTAGCCAGTCCCACATCCGTTTTGGCACCTTTGAACGACTGCATTACCTGGGACGTAGCGACCTCATGCAGACCCTACTGGACCATGTGATTGAGGTTTACTACAACCACTTACTGGCGGTGCCAGATCCCCAGGAACGCTATGGCCAGTTTTATACCGAGCTAGTGCAACGAGTAGCTCAGCTAACGGCGCAATGGATGTCGGTGGGCTTTTGCCATGCCGTGCTCAACACCGACAACATGTCCATCACTGGGGAGAGCTTTGACTATGGTCCCTATGCCTTTATGGACCAGTTTGACCCACGGTTTACGGCCGCTTACTTTGACTATGGAGGACGCTACAGCTATGGCAATCAGCCCCGGATCTGTGAGTGGAATCTGGCCATGCTGCAGAAACCACTCAAGTTGATTATGGTCGGCGATGCATTAGAGACGGGTCTGGCCTCCTACCGAGGGCATTATTACACCGCCTACAAACAGAAAATGCTGGCTAAATTAGGGTTTGAAGAGTTATTGCCAGAACTGGGGGATGAACTCCTGCGGCTCACGTTGGAACTGCTAGAAAGCACCCGCATGGGCTACCACGACTTTTTTACAGGCTTGACGAGCCAGTTTTCGGCGCAATGGTGCGACGGCCCTGAGCACATCCTCCAAGGGACGGCTGATCACTCTGATGAAAATGCAACTGACGATGCGACCACATTATTAGACGCTTGGCGGCTGCACTATCACACCTGTTTGACCACATTGTCAGCCACTGAGGTGCAGCAAGTGGGGCAATGCTTACACCGGAGCAACCCGGTAACGATTCTACTCAGACCTGAAATTGAAGCCATTTGGGAACCAATCGTAGCTGAGGACAACTGGCAACCGTTTTATGACCTGTTAGCCAAGATTCAACAGCCGTTTGCCAATTAATGGGGGAACGCTGATGCATGTAGAACTATCTAAATCACAAACAGGCTAAATCACAAACAGGCGTTTCATGCCGCTAAAACCGATCACAAGATAGCCAATGGCTAACAAAATGCTACTCAGGGGAATGCGAATGCTGGCCTTGGTCGCTTCGGTCCGGACACGCCGGGTGGCTTCCTCGCGACGGGAGCCAATTTCCGTCTCTAGGCGAGTTCGCAGTTCGGAAGCTTGCCCCGCAAGAAACTCATCTAATGAGCTTGGATTACCTTCAAACCGGCGAATTTGGGCGGCTTGTTCAGCGGTGACATTGCCGTTCGCCACCAGCTGCTCAAATTGCTCTGGGTTATTCAATAAACTGGTGATCTGATTGCGTTGCTGGTCCACCTCAGCCGTTAAGCGCTGTTCTAATTGAGTGGCGGCCTCTGTAGCCTCCGTGGAAACCTGGGTCAGGGCATCTTTACTCTGCAAACGCACATTATTGATATGCACGGGCGTTAACACCACAAAGATAAACCCTAAAATGCAGGCCAACAGACAGGTCCAAAATCGAGCGTCCAGCATGATATTGCCGCCACTACGCTTGCCGCTGACAAAGCTATCGATCCAGAATCCGGTGAATAGTAAGGCAATCCCCACCAGGGGAACGATGCCCCGATCGACCAGCTGTGTAGCTGTGGTGATTTGCCAGGTGCGGTTAAGTAAATCTGGTGGAAAAAGCAGCACCAGAAAATCCACTAGGGCGGCCAAAATAGTAATGCCACCCACTAGCTTGAGGGCGAGTGCAGCAATGGGAGAGGGGGCATTGCCTATAGGTTTTGCAGAGGAAGTCATAGGGTGATTACGAGAGGCTACAGCTATGGTTAATGGCGAACCCACATCCAAGTTAAACCCCTGGGGTTTGCCCTTACGGAAAGGTACGGGTCTGAATGGGAATCAGGTCTATTTAATAGTGCCCGACATGGTCCCCGTTAGGAAAAGGTTTCTAGAAAAAATAATTAGTTTTTTTGATACCGATGGTCACCAATAGAGATAAAACATAGCCGTGGACATTTTAGTAGACATTTTAGTGGGTGGCCTTTAATGGGCCGGCTCGGGTGTTGCTGAGCGCTGGCGCAAAATGTCCGGCCCTCGGGAGGTGCCTAAGCGATTGGCCCCTGCTTCAATCAGCATGAGGGCTTGGTCTGGGGTGCGAATGCCGCCCGAGGCCTTAATGCCCGCCCGCCCCCGGGTGATGTCTTTGAGGAGGCGAATGTCTTCGACGGTAGCTCCTCCATTCCAGCCGGTACTGGTTTGGAGAAACTGCACACCGGCATCTATGCAAACATCAGCTGCCGCGCGTTTCTCAGCTTCGGTCAGTAATGCCATTTCCAAAATGGCCTTCACACATTGCCCCGTAGCTTCGACAATTTGGGCTAATTCTGTGTACACCCGCTCTAACTGGCCAGATTTGACCCAGCCAAGGTTAATCATGACATCCAGTTCCGTAGCTCCGTTGTCGGTGGCTTCTTGGGCAGCGAAAAGTTTGCTACCTGGAGTGTCTGCGCCAGTGGGAAACCCGATGACAGTGCTGACAATGGCCTTGCTTTCATGGAGGTTTTCAACGGCCCGTTGCACATGCACTGGATAGACACAGATGCTAGCGAAGCCATAGCGCTGGGTCTCTTCACACCAGTGATCCAGATGCTCTGACGTAGCAGTGGGCATCAGTAGAGAATGGTCGATGTAGGGGGCAAGGTCAATGTCTGGGGAGGTGCTCATGGGTTGGGGCTAAAAGATTAGCGGCGAAAAATCAGGGGAGACTCGACGATGACGACCATCGCTCGGAGATTTTACACGTTTGAAGAGTAGATAAAACAAACTTGATGGATCGGTTTCAATTGCGTAATTTCAGTAAAGTTTAATGAGGACATCATTAGCAAAGCGGGAATTTTGATTGAGATCACAATAGCTCGTCCATCAGAAGTTGACAGCAGTCGAAAGCCTGCATCGCCTGATCCCGTGGTTGATCCTGGTTGATTGTCAGTTCAGCCTAGTTCGTTCTTTATTTATTCCTTTAGTCAACACTGCTATGGCTGAGTTAGTTATTTCTGCCATTATTTGTACCCATAATCGCGCTCAATACTTGGGGGCGGCGATTGATAGTTTGCTGGACCAAACCCTTGATAATGTTGAGGTGATTGTGGTGGACAATGCTTCCACCGATAACACCACAGAAGTTGTCCAGCAGCGGCTGTCGGATCCTCGGTTGCGCTACGTGTATGAGGCCACTTTAGGCTTGTCTAGTGCCCGGAATACTGGGGCCAATGCCGCTAAGGGCGATATTGTGGCCTACCTGGATGATGATGCTGAGGCCTGCCCCCAGTGGTTGGCCTCCCTGCTGGAGGTTTATCAAAATGATCCTAAGGTTGCGATCGCAGGCGGCAAAGTCACCCTCCTGTGGCCCCCCAACATCAGCCAACCACCGGCCTGGCTCTCCGATGATCTAGCCAGCGGCTTAGGGGCCTACGATTTAGGAGATCAAGTCCAGAAAATCAAAAATCCTAGCCTCACCCCTCGGGGATTGAACTATTCCCTACGAAAAGCCTTCCTCGACTCCGTGGGCGGGTTTGACATCAACCTCGGCCGGGTGGGCACCAACCTACTTTCTAACGAAGAGCTGCACATGACCCAGCTCGCCCTCAAACACAACTGGCATGTGGTCTACGTCCCCAACGCCCTGGCCGCCCACAATGTATCCCCCGCCAGACTCAAGCCAGGCTGGTTTCTCAGCCGCAGCTGGTGGCAAGGCATTAGTGAGTGTTACCGTGAACAAGTATCGGGCCAGGCTGGTGTGCCCCAACTACTCTGGGGGGGAGAACGCCTGATTCGCGGCGTTTACAAAACCGTTAAATACGCTAACAATCCGGCCCAGCGATTTGAAAATTTGGCCTATGCCTATGGTCAACTGGGCTACCTAGGGAGCGTACTGCGATATCTAGTCAAGCCCCCCACTAACTCACTGGCCAAACAGCCCACCAACTCATCCGTCATGTAACTCATCCGTCATGTAACGCATCCCTCCCCCAAACAACGTTACGTCCCCTCCCTTACCGTTCCTTAATCTCCCATCTACCCATGACAGCCGCCGCCAAAATTCCAGTTTCTGTGCTGATTCCTGCCAAAAACGAGGAAGCCAACCTGCCTGCTTGTCTAGCAAGCGTCGCCCAGGCAGACGAGGTATTCGTGGTGGACTCCCACAGTGAAGATCGTTCCGTAGAAATTTCAAAATCCTACGGAGCCCATGTGGTCCAGTTTGACTTCAATGGTCGATGGCCCAAAAAGAAAAATTGGTCGTTGGATAACCTACCGTTCCGCAATCAATGGGTGCTGATCGTAGACTGTGACGAGCGCATTACCCCAGAACTGTGGGCGGAAATGGCCGAGGTGATCGCCGCAGACACCTTAGATGGCTGCTATCTCAACCGGCGGGTTTATTTCCTCGGCAAGTGGATTCGCCACGGGGGCAAATATCCCGATTGGAACATGCGCTTTTTCCGCCATGCCAAGGGGCGGTATGAAAATCTAAATACCGAAGAGATTCAAAATACCGGCGATAACGAAGTGCATGAACATGTCGTCGTGGAAGGGGGCAAGGTGGGCTACCTCAAAAACGATATGCTCCACATCGATTTTCGGGATTTATTCCACTGGCTGGCTCGACACAACCGCTATTCCAACTGGGAAGCTCGGGTGTACTACAACATCCTCACCGGCATGGGGGACGATGGCACCATTGGGGCCAACCTGTTTGGCGATTCTGTCCAGCGCAAGCGATTTCTCAAGAAAATCTGGGTGCGTTTACCCTTCAAACCATTGTTGCGGTTTGTGCTGTTTTACGTGATTCGCCTCGGATTTCTCGACGGCTATCCTGGCTACATCTATGGCCGACTGCTCAGCCAATATGAGTACCAAATTGGCGTCAAACTCTATGAACTCAGATTTGGGGGCAGCCTCAACCTGGAGGAACCCCAAAAAGAACCCCAGGAACAGACCAAAGCCACGTTAGTAGGGGATGCCTAATGACTGAGGGCCAATCCCATCCACCGACTGGCCCGTCTACCGGTCCAGAACCATCAGCACCCAAGGTCGAAACGCCCTCTAGGTCAGAATTTGGCGAGCGTCCCTTGGGTGCGCCAGCTCTGGTAGATTTAAGTCGCTACCATCAGCCAGGATTTGAAGTGGGTCGGCCCAAATGGTACGTGATGCTGTGGTGGCTGGTGCAAGCGGTGATATTTCCCCTCACCCTCCATACGGCCCATGGCCCTCGCTGCGCCTTGCTCAGACTGTTTGGTGCCAAAATCGGCAAAGCGGTGGTGATTCGTCCATCGGCTCGGTTTACCTACCCCTGGAAAGTCGAAATTGGCGATTATAGCTGGGTGGGGGAAGATGTCACCTTCTATAGTTTGGCTCCCATTCGTCTGGGACAACACTGTGTTATTTCCCAAAAGTCCTATTTATGTACCGGCAGCCACGACCCCAGCGATCCCCGGTTCGCCTTGGTGACCGCCCCGATTGTGATTGAGAATGGCGCATGGGTCGCAACGGACTGCTTTGTCGCTCCGGGTGTGCGGATTGGGGCCAATGCTCTGATTGCTGCCCGCAGCAGTGTTTTCAAAGATATGCCAGCCCAACAAATTTGTATGGGCTCCCCCTGTCGTCCGCAAAGAAAGAGAATTATTCACGCTTAAATACATCTGGTAAAAGCAGACTTTAGGGGTCACAATGTAGTTTGAAGCATAGTTTGAATTCCAGGGTTCATCCACCGGTCATCACCCACAGGCCATCACCCACAGTTCGAGACCGTGGAGATCGTGGATGGGGATCGTAGATGGGGATCGTGAGAAACAATGGAACACAGCTACTACGGGCAACGCAATCCGATGAATGTATTGATCGGATGACGATAACTTGAGAAAACCTGAGCAATTACCGGTAAGGATGCCATGGGTCGCATTGGAGATAGGGGGTTAGCGATCGCAACCTGGGTTGCCATTCTTGGCACCTTAGGGGTCAATACGGTTTCAAACTTTTTTCCCATCGCGGGCCAGACCGTGGCTGATTTAGCCAATGGTCCCCTGGGTGGGGTGCTGATTACCCCGGCTAACTACGCCTTTAGTATCTGGGGTGTGATCTATGCCGGGCTAATTGCCTATGCTTGGTACCAGTCGCGCCGGAAACAGCGGGGACAGCTGATCATCCGACGGATTAACCTGTGTCTGATTCTGGCCTGTGTCGCCCAAATAGGCTGGATCTATTTATTTACCCTGCAGCTTTATTGGCTGTCGGTGGTGGCGATGGGGGTGATTTTGCTGGCCCTGATTGCCGCTTACAGTGAGTTAGCCGATGAACAGCCCGACGGCCGCCGCAGAAAAATGGTCCATGGTCCCATCAGCATCTATCTGGCTTGGATTTCCGTGGCGACGGTGGTAAATGTGGCCTCCGCCCTCTATGGCAGTGGCCTGAAGGAGTTGGGCCTATCCGGTGCCGTCTGGACCGCCATCATGGTGACGGTGGCTAACCTGATTGCGGTCCTCGCCCTGGTGCAGCGCCGCGACATCCCCTTTGCCCTGGTATTTGTTTGGGCCGATTTGGCCATTGTCCAGCGCCATACTGCCATGCCCACCATTTGGCTGCCCGCCTTGGTGATGGTGGCGGTGCTAGGCGGATTATTAGTCAGGCTGCTGGTCTTTCACCGCTATCCCAGAAAAAGTTGGTAGGCGGGGTTGTCGTTCTCTTCCCAATAGCGATAGCCCAGGGTTTCTAAGAATGCCTGCCATTCGTCTAATTCATTGGGCGGCACTTGGATACCGGCCACAATGCGACCATAGTCAGAGCCATTATTGCGGTAGTGGAACAGACTGATATTCCAGTTGGGGCTCATGGAGCTGACGAATTTCATCAGGGCTCCCGGTCGTTCGGGAAACTCAAACCGATATAGACGCTCGTTTTTAGCCAGAGCTGAGCGACCGCCCACCATGTGGCGCAGGTGCATTTTGGTCAGTTCATCGTCGGTCAGGTCGAGGGTTTTAAAGTCGTTGGCTTCAAATTGCTCCTTCATGGCGATGGCGTCGTTGCGATCGCAAATCTCCAAACCCACAAAAATATGCGCCTCCGTCTGATCCGCAATCCGATAATTAAACTCCGTCAGATTCCGCTTACCCAGGTGGTCACAAAACCGCTTTAAACTCCCCGGCTGCTCCGGAATCGTCACCGCAAAAATCGCCTCCCGCTGTTCCCCCAACTCCGCCCGCTCCGCCACAAACCGCAGCCGGTCAAAGTTCATGTTGGCCCCACAGGCAATGGCCACCAAGGTTTCACCCTTGATACCCGTTTGTTTCACATAGGCCTTAGCCCCCGCAATGGCCAAAGCACCCGCCGGTTCCACAATGGAGCGGGTATCCTCAAACACATCCTTAATCGCCGCACAGGTATCGTCCGTACCCACCCGAATAATGTCATCCACATACTGCTGACATAGCCAAAAGGTTTCCTCCCCCACCTGGCTCACCGCCACACCATCCGCAAACAGCCCCACCTGGGACAGCTTTACCCGCTGCCCCAGCTTCAGGGACTGGTACATGGCATCCGCATCAATCGGTTCTACTCCAATAATTTTAATTTCTGGACGCAGACGTTTAACATAGGCGGCAATGCCGGAAATCAGACCACCGCCACCAATAGCCACAAAAATGGCATGGATCGGCTGCTGGTGCTGTCGCAAAATTTCCATGCCAATGGTGCCCTGCCCCGCAATCACATCCGGATCATCAAAGGGATGGACAAAGGTCATGCCCTGCTCTTGCTCCAGCTGCCGCGCATGGATATACGCCTCATCAAAAGTTTCACCATAGAGAACAACCTCACCCCCACGGGCTTTCACCGCGTTCACCTTCATTTCCGGTGTGGTTTCAGGCATCACAATCAGAGCGCGGGTGCCCAAACGCTTGGCCCCCAAGGCCACCCCCTGGGCGTGGTTACCCGCAGAGGCAGCAATCACACCACGGGCCAGCTTCTCCGGCGGTAGCTGGGCCATTTTGTTATAGGCTCCCCGCAGCTTAAAGGAGAACACTGACTGCATGTCTTCCCGCTTCAGCAGCAGCTGATTCCCCAGACGTTTAGAAAGATTAGGCGCAATTTCCAGGGGGGTTTCTTCGGCAACATCGTAAACCCGGGCGGTGAGGATGCGTTTGAGGTAGTCAGCTTGCATTAATTAGAGAAGGTGAGTAGGCAGGGCAATAGGTCATAGCATCCATTAAGGTTTGCCATAACCCATAATCAAAATATACAGCCCCATGTAGGTTGGGGTTGAGCCTCCTATGCTCATTAGCAGGAACACGAGAGGAGTTAACTCACTCCTTCGCTGAGCTATGCCCCGCACCCTAAACTTGAGTAGACTAAATTCCAACAGAAAACCAGGAGCTTCAAATATCTGTAAATTGGAATTTTGAATCGCTCGTCAAAGTCCCTCTCCCCCCGGGAGAGGGATTTAGGGTGAGGGCACTCCAATCTTCAAGTCAGACAAAGTTTAAATGACATCATATTAACAGAGCTACAAACTCGAAAATTGTTAAAGTTGCTCTACAAAAGAGAGACTCTTAAAAGCCTGGAAATCTTTATTAAACAGTAACTACTCAGGCTTAAAAAATTAGAGAGTTTTCCCAGGTTACAGAGATTATCAGCTAGCGTAATCCAAATATAGGAATTGGTAACCTCCTTGAGCAAGCCCAAGGGTCGCATCAAACTCAG
>NZ_JAYGIG010000009.1:0-87329 GCF_034932105.1 Leptothoe sp. PORK10 BA2
ACGCGCACTAATGCCAACCGAGCTTCCTTGAAGCTAACCTGACGCGTTTTACGACGGTCAATCGGGCTTCCTGCTGCGGTTACACCGGCTGTCGTTTCCACAATGGGAAGCAACGTCCCGTCCATTTGCGCAATCAGTTGGCTGACACCGGGTTGGCTCGGAATCTCAGCGCTCAGCACTTGGCTTTCATGGACGACCTGGGCGTGAGATTGAGTAATCGCCTGGGCTGAACTAATCGGCACCGCTATGCCATGATGCTCTTTCAGCTTGCTCGGAATCCGACCAAAGGATATATCGGCACCAAAGTCGGTAATCACTCGCTGTAACGGTAATGAATAGCTACGACAATGCACATCAGCACTCATCGAAAAAGGCCGGATTAACCGTCCTCTTTGGTGGGACATAAACGTTTGTTCTTCTACTCTGATTTCACCGAATCGGGTATACCAGTAGAGTGTTTTTTTCGGCTCCGATGAGCTTGGCTATTAGCCTTGACAAACGTTTCTCTTTGTTTCTCATTTTGTTGGGTTGCCCAGCCTTGGAGTGCTGATTGTCCCAGCTTTTGAATCTCTTCTATCACTCGCTGTTCTGCCTCATGCGCACTCTTGAGATCCCCGTCAGCATTCTCCACTACCGACAACAAACTCTCTATTTTTACTTTGAGTTCTGGATGTGCACTCAAGCGAGATTCCAAACTGTTGGAGGGACTATCGGAAGAGGACTCAATTGGCACAGACATATTGTATTACCCTAGTCAAATAATGATGACTTGATTGTAACCTCCCTCAGATTCAATATCGACTAGGATAGTTCATATGTTTTACTGTCACTTTTAATTACACCCGTAACCCTGGTCATCAACCATGCTTTTACCAGATAGATCCAAAATTGGTGCCTGCTAATTGTTAAGTGGAAGAAGTTCGTCTAAAGCACCTACGGTGAATAGGTTCAGAGCTTCCATCCAAGGGAGGTCATGGAGGTGAGCACCCAAGAACTCGGCTAAAGATTGCCCGGTTTTCTTTGCCTCCGGGAGAAAGGGGCTTAGATTATTGACAATGGCCCAGACCTTGAGCGGGGCATCAATTTTGGGTGTTGTGCTGTACTGTGGCGCTAGCGATCTGCTGTAAGCAGAACAACACAGATTACGTAATACTTTATCCAGAAGTATTACGTGACTTGCCCCTTCCATGACCCCATATCCATCCCCCAAAAACCACTTCTGGACCTGGCAAGGCTTCCCCATCCGTTACCAAACCTCAGGCACTGACGGCCCCCCACTCCTCCTCATCCATGGTTTCGGAGCCCACAGCGACCACTGGCGCAAAAATCTTCCCGACCTTGGACTCACCCATCGTGTCTACGCGATTGACCTCATCGGCTACGGTCAGTCCGCTAAGCCCACCCCCGGAGAGCCTCTCCCCTACACCTTCGAAACCTGGGGCCAACAAATCATCGACTTCTGTCAAGACATTATCTGCGAACCCACCTTCCTCGTCGGCAACTCCATCGGCTGCATCGTCGCCATGCAAGCTGCCACCATGGCCCCCGACCAAGTGCTGGGCCTCGTCATCCTCGACTGTTCCCTGCGCCTACTCCATGATCGTAAGCGCGCCACCCTGCCATGGTACCGAAGCGCTCCCACCCCCCTGATCCAAGCGATCCTCAATTACAAGCCTGTTGGCCAGTTCTTTTTCTCCCGGCTCGCTAAACCTAAAACCCTCAAAAATATCCTACGCCAAGCCTACGGTCGCAAAGAAGCCGTCACCGACGAACTGATCGAGTTGCTGCTTGCCCCCGCCCGCGACCCGGCAGCCGTAGATGTCTTTGTCGCTTTTATCAGCTATTCCCAGGGACCACTCCCTGAAGATTTGCTCCCCCAGCTCACCTGCCCGGTATTAATGCTATGGGGCGACGTCGATCCTTGGGAACCGATTGAACTTGGTCGGGAACTCAGTGAATATAACGTCGTCGAACAATTTATACCGCTCGAAGGAGTGGGCCATTGCCCCCAGGATGAAGCACCCGAACTGGTGAATCCATTGATCACCGATTGGGTGCAAAGGAAGGCGGCAGCCAGCTTAGTCTATTAGGATTTAGCTGAGCTGCTTCTCCCTTGATAATTCCTTGGTGCCAATAGTGCTTGAGCAACAGTTAGACGTTTTGTGCGACGTCTCTCCGCTTTCACCCTCAAAACAGACGAAATACGAGACCAGTTAAAACTAGACAAAAAAGTACCCTGGAAACACGAATGTGCTTCACAGGGTATGGGCAACAGTTAAACGCTTGTGCTGTAAATAGAATCGCTCAAACCAACTGATAAATGGCATGTCCTGTGTCGATTTCTGGAGTGTCCATAATTCCATCTCGTAACTACTCAGGCTATACATTTAGACAACAACATTCTCAAAACACTATATGTAGTGCATGATGATTTTCTTAGAATACGTAGAAAAATCAGCTTTTGCAATAAGGAGCCAATTTTTGACTCTAATTGAGAATCTCCTTTTCTATGAAATTGGCTAAAATCCTTTCTGACTAAGGTTTAAAGGGATTTTGCTATAGGCTGAGTAGTTACTCCATCTCAGCCTATGTTTCAATTATGTGAGCTATGATACAGGTAAGATGTGTTCGCTACTTACAACCTAACCTTAGGTAGGTCAATTCCAGGCACCAAACCCTTTGCCAAGACCCGTGGGTATTAGTGGTGAAGGGTACTAAGGGCCAGTAAGGGCCAGGCATGGGAAACAGTTAAACGCTTTCAGTTAAACGTTTTAAATAAAAAAGTACCCCGCGAACACGAATGTGTTTCACGAGGTAGGGGCAACAGTTAAACGCTTGTGCTATCCATAGCATCGCTTAAGGAACGGTCTACGCGGTTTGGCGTATGCCGATTTTTAGAGTGTCCACAATCCAATTGCAGCTTGAGTTTCAGGTGGGGGATTCATGAGGAGGTCTACGGTCAGACGACTTAGGCATACCCCCATGAGCGAAACCACCAGGATGGTGACAAACGCCAAACTATTGCCAACATCGCGAATTCTTAATTCCACCCTGAGTAGCAACGCTGCGGCCAGCATCACGAGAAAGTACATAAAAATCTGAATCCAGGTAACGACCACCACGGCGAGGGATGCGCTCACTAATGCCATTGCCGTGTAGCCCACGTCGGATTGAAACCCAAGCAGCAGAAAGTTACGTAGGGGTTTCCAGAAAATGGTTAATAGGGCTGCTTCGACCACGGCATAGGCAGCGGCTAACCACCAGATAACATCAGCGCTGTGGCGAGTATTCAGAAAGGCACCAAACCCCATGTAGGCCAGGAATAAAAGGAGTAGCGATAGCCAGGGCCATTTTTTCATCGGTACTCTTAAAGGTTGGTGGAAATTGCCTGGACCGGACAGGTAGGAATACATTGCTCGCAAACAATGCATTGGGCGCGGTTAAAGACGAGTTTGAAGCTGTCTGGATCTAGGCGTAATGCGCCTGTGGGGCACACCCCTGTACATAGACCGCAATGGACACAAAGGTCCTCGTCGATCAGAATTTCTCGGCTGGATAGGGAGACGTCGATGCCTTGGTTACGCATCCAGTCAATGGCTTCGTCTAGCTGGTCAATGTCGCCTGATAGTTCCAGTACGCCTTTGCCTACCTGGTTGGGGGCGACCTGGGCCCGAATGATATTGGCTGCCACGTTAAAATCCTTGGCTAGCCGATAGGTGATGGGCATATTCACCGTCTGTTTTGGAAATGTTAGGGTAACGCGCTTTTTCATTCCGTTAGACTGAAGAAGATGCTGTTGTGACGCCGCAGGCGCTTTTTTATTCTATGTCGGTTAACTCTCCTGAATCTGACGGTCTGGCCCAACGCTTACGAAATTTTGTGGTGGTGCTCGTAGCCGTAGTGTTGAGTGTGGTGGTTGTTGTGGGGCTGCAAACTCGCACTCCGGCTGCATCCCTATCGGATATGGCCGAGGACTCGTTACCCCTGGAGCAGGCGATGGCCAATGGTAAACCCACCTTGATGGAGTTTTACGCCAATTGGTGTACCAGTTGTCAGGCTATGGCTGGGGATTTGCAACAGCTGAAGGCTGAGTATCAGCAGGATGTGAACTTTGTCATGCTGAATGTGGATAATACCAAGTGGTTGCCGGAAATGCTCCATTACCGGGTGGATGGCATTCCCCATTTCGTTTTTTTGGATGGGGCGGGGAATGATGCAGGTGCTGCCATGGGTGAAATTCCTCGGGCTGTGCTGGCGGAGAATTTGACGGCGTTAGTGGTGGGGGAGAAACTACCCTATGCCCAAGCGAAAGGCCAAACCTCAGGTGTGGAGACGGTGCTACAACCATCTGGTGGATCGGATGATCCCCGCAGCCATGGCGCCCAGGTGGTGCAGTAGGTTTAGAGAATTCAGGTGATTTAACTCAGGTGATTTAGCAAAATGGCTATTCCACCACAATGTCCCGTAGGGCGGCTTCTATTTTGGGATAGGCATAGGAAAAGCCGGTGGACTGGGTGCGTTCGGGCAGGACCTTTTGGCCTTCGAGCACTACCACAGCGCCATCCCCCAGCAAGGTCTCGATTACAAAGTCAGGCACGGGTAACCATGAGGGACGGTTCATCACTTTACCGAGGGCGTCGCACATGGCGGTCATGCGCACTGGGTGGGGGGCGGTGCCATTGTAAATACCGGTCATGTTTTCCTCGGTGAGGCCCTGCATCAGCAGGCTTACGAGATCATCGCGGTGGACCCAGGAAAACCATTGCTTGCCGCTACCGATGGGGCCCCCGGCGTAAAGGCGGAAAGGTGTCAGCATTTTTGCGATCGCACCCCCCATACCCAACACAATGCCAATGCGCACCGTGACCAAGCGGGTGCCATAGGCGGTCACCTTGTCCGCTGCCGTTTCCCACGCCTGACACACCTGGGACAGAAAATCCTGCTTAATGGGTTGACTGGTTTCATAAAATTCAGCTGTTTCACTAGTGCCATAGAACCCAATGGCCGAAGCGCTCACCATCACCTTGGGTTTGACTGAGGCCATGCCGATGGCTTCCACCAGCTTGGCCGTGCCCAGCGCGCGGCTGTTCATAATTTCCCGCTTACGCTCGGGGGTCCACCGTTCTGCGATCGTCTCCCCCGCGAGATTAATCACCCCATCGCAGCCGGCAATCTCGGCTTGCCAATCGCCGGACTGCTGGGGAGTATAGGCCACAATTTCTACCTGGCCATAGGCAGACTCAGGAAATATTTTTCTGGCCCGATCAGGGTTACGGGTAAATACTTTAATCTGGTGGCCCGCATCATGGAGTCGTTGCACTAGACGTGAGCCCACAAATCCTGTTGCCCCAGTTACTGCCACTTTCATCATTAACTACTCCCTGGATCGGCTACATGGCTGGTTTTCCTTCCATGGTAGCGGTATTCGATCCCCCTTCATACCGTGGGGCAATCCAATCAAAGTCAATTTGGTTTAGGTAATCCACCGCCCATGTAGCACAGCGTTGCATCATGTGATACGGATAGACCTGGGCCACACCCACCACGGGAATACCCGCCGCCTTAGCCGCGTCAATCCCCGCAAAGCAGGATTCAATGGCCAGACAGGTTTGGGGGGTGAGAGCCAGGGTCGGGTCTAGCAAATTGAGCTGATCAATGGCGGCCAGATAACTCAAGGGGGAGGGTTTACTCGCCGACACGGGCATATCGCTGGCGGAAACCACTAACGAAAAGTGATCCGTGAGCTTAGTTGCTGCCAATATCTGTTCCACGTCGGTGCGCTGGGCACCGGTCACAATCGCTGTGGTGTATTGTTTGCTGCGAATGCGAAATAGCAGATCGCCCAGACCTGCATAGAGGTTGAGTTTGGGCTGCGATCGCAGCCATTCACCATAGCCCTCTGCCTTCTTGCGCAACAGTCCATCCAAATACTCATCGCGCACAAAGCGGCCCCGGGCCTGCAAAATTGCCGTCAGTCGGGCGCGGTCGCTTTGGCCCAAGTACTTCTCTCGATACTCATCTGGATCAAACCGCAGATTTTCAGCCAACAATAACTGAGCAATCAGCTGGGGATGAACGTCATCGTCATTGACAATGACACCGTGAAAACCAAAAAAGACGGCCTTAAGCATTGTGCCAAATTACGCGATTAGAGATCTTGATCAATCCCCTGATAGAGGGATACTCGGGCGAGCTAAGCGACCCCAAATGAGAATAAAAACAAACATTATCAAACATGTCTGTAAGTTAGACATCAAGTGTACCAATGACGCTTTAGTATTAAATATTACCCCTTAGCTATTACCCGATAGGGAATTAGCTTTAGCCTTCCTGGTTAGTCCATTGGGTTTGTAACCTATGCATCTACTTTCCGAAAAGAACCTGATCAGTGCAACAGCCATTCCTGTGCTTTTACAGTGGTGGACCCAACGAAAACGCCGTGCTAATGCCAGGGATGTGCTCAGCCATCCCATTGTTCAAGACGTTGATTCGACCTACTTAGACAAGTATCAACGGCTTATGGACATCTATGCTGTGGTCAAGTCCGGTGGTACCGAGGCCCAGATCCAAGCGGCCAAGGCCTACTGTGGTCGAGAGCACCAAGCCATCACCCAACGCCTCAACCAAATCAGCAACCAGCCAGAAGCCACGGATGAGTACCTGCTGCTGCTGCATGAGGCGCAAGAGCTGGAACGCTCCACCCATAGGCGCATCAATCAGCTGCAGGATATTCACCCCGAAGAGGAACTCGCTGTGCGGGAGCATCTGGTCGATATTGAACAAATGTTGATTCGATGATCCATGGCATCCTATGACGTTGTCGTCATTGGCAGCGGTATCGGTGGTCTGGTGGCGGCCGGGTTGCTTGCCCGTTACGGACGGCGGGTGTTGGTGTGTGAAAGCCACACCCTACCCGGTGGTGCCGCCCACTCGTTTAAACGTCAGGGGTTTACCTTTGACTCTGGGCCGTCTTTTTACTGTGGTTTGGCGGACCCCACCTCCTGCAATCCCCTCCGGGAGGTGTTGAGCGCCCTGGGGGAGTCCGTTGCAGCGGTGGCCTACGATCCCTTAGGGCACTACCACTTTCCCGATCGCACCCTGGCTATTTACGGCGATGCTAACCATTACCAGGCATCCCTGGCGGAGATTAGCCCCCAAGCGGCCCAAGAGCTCCAAGCCCTGACGGAAAAAATGCTGGCCATTTACCGTCCCCTAGGGGCAATTCCCACCTTGGCTCTGCGGGCCGATGGTTGGCTGTTGCCATTACTGGCCCAGCGATTTCCAAAAGCTATGGTGCAGCTGCTTCCCCAACTGCGAGGGCTAGGGCGTTCCATGGGGGACTTTGTGGATGAAACCGTCAGGGACCCATGGCTACGACAGCTGATTGATTTGGAATGCTTTTTGCTGTCTGGGATGAAGGCCCATGAGACCGTAGCGCCGGAAATGGCCTTTATGTTTGGCGAGCGGGCCACCTCGGTGATTGACTATCCGATCGGGGGTAGTGGGGCCATTGTGGAGGCCTTGGTCAGGGGGCTTAAACGGTGGGGCGGTGAGCTCCGTCTGGGGACCCATGTGGATAAAATCTGGGTTGAGCAAAACCAGGCCCAAGGCATTGTTTTGCAAACGGGGGAGCACATCCGCGCTGATCAGGTAATTTCCAACGCCACCCTGTGGGACACCTGTAATCATCTGCTAGACGAGGCGGATCTACCGCAAAAGTATCGCCAAAAGTTTTTGTCAACGCCAGCAGTAGACAGTTTTATGCACCTCCATCTGGGCATTCGTGCTGAGGGTTTGGAGGATTTAACCATTCACCATGTGGTGGTGCACGACCGGGAGCAGGACATCACCGCTCCTGGCAACACCTGCATGATTTCGATTCCGTCGGTGCTCGATCCATCCTTAGCCCCTGTCGGTCACCATGTGGTCCACGCTTATACCCTGGAACCCTATGCAGGCTGGCAGAGGGATGGGGACTATGGGGAGAAAAAAGCAGCTAAGGCCCAGCCGCTGCTGCGGGCGTTACAGCGGGTGGTGCCGGATATTTGCGATCGCATCACCCTCCAACTCATTGGCACCCCCCTCACCCACCAGCGCTTTCTCCGCCGTCACCAAGGCACCTATGGTCCTGCTATCGCCGCGGGCCAAGGCCTTTTCCCCGGCTGTCGCACCCCCATTAAGGGGCTGTATCGAGTTGGCGATAGCACCCTTCCCGGCATCGGTGTTCCCGCCGTTGCGGCCTCCGGCATTCTCTGTGCCAACAGCCTAGTAAGTCCCAGGGAAGCGGCGGCCTTACTCGACTTGCAGACGTGTAAAACGCCCCTGAACGCTTCTGAACGCCCCTGACACTCCCTTAAATCCAAGGCAATCCCATCGGCCAATAAAGCACCGTAATCGACACCTGTTCTTGGCGTAGATAGGCCATCATCCGACGCTGCACACTGCCCACGGACTTCCTCGCCTCAAAGGTACTCAAATGAGCCCAGGACTTCAGGGTTTCACCCCCCGATCGCGCCTGGTCGGGGGCCACCGTTCTCAGCCAGCCCAGCACACTGTCCGGTAGGGTTTGAGTCATGCGTAGGGGCAATGGACCGGTAGAAAAACTTTGGGCATAGGCCGGTTGCAAAAAGACGCGGTAGGTCTCTGCCTGCTCGGTCTGTTGCATCGCCACGCTTAGGGCCAACGCTTTCAAATACTCGCGTAGCTGGGTGGTTTGCTCTCCCGATAGCTCTGGCATAAAGGGAACCTGGGTGAGGGCTTCATTCACATTGTCAGGATCCCCCACACTGAGGTGGGTGCCCCCAATCACGGCCACTAAATGGTGGTCAGGTCCCTGCAGCTGGTGGAACGGACCTAGTTGCTGTGCCAGGGTGGGCGTCACCCCATCCTTAGTCCCCGTCAAAATGATGCTAGGCACTGCCACATCCGCCAGCCCTTGACGACCAAACAATCGCCCCACCAATGGATTCATCGCTATCACTTGGACAATTCGCTCATCCCTCAGGTCCGCTGTCACCTCCGGCAGGTCCACCGCCGCACACTGTAGCCAATCCGCTGGCGATAGCCCCACGGGCGTCAGGCTGTCACAAAAAGGCGGCAGTGCCGATAGATCGAGCTGGGCACCGGCCAAGGCGAACCCGGTATATCCCCCCAGGGAATGGCCGATCAGCACCACCCGTTCTGGGTCAAATTTCCCCCCTAACGTGGGGGATGCTTTTTCCATCCAGGTCAGCCGGTCCAGCACATAGGTGACATCCCGGGGCCGATCTAGAAACTCACTGGCTGGCAGGATGCGGCTAGGTTCCTCTAGGGCCGCCGGATCAATTGGCGTATTATTCAGCGCATCCACGTTACTCCCCACATGCTCTAGGGCTACGACGGTCAGCCCGTGGGAAGCCAAATGTTGGCCGACATAGGTTAGAAAACGCCGATCGGCTGCGAATCCATGGGAAAGCACCACCAATGGCGCATCTTCCACCACTGCCTGATCGGGCACATACACATCAACGGGAATCAACCGGTCGCGAGCCCGATCCACAAATTTAAACGAGCGCTCGGTTACGGCTATTGTCCCCTGCACAGTGGGGTCAAGGTCGTTGGGTAAATCAATATCATCGCTCACCAGCAGTTCTTGCTCAAGCACCGTGCTCAGGGCATCTCCCTCTAACCGCGATAGATTGAGCTGGGATACCAGCGCTAAGGCTGCCGTTAGATCCACATCCAACGTCTCCTGGGGCACCGCTCGCAAGATCCCCAGCACGTTTAAACCAGCGGTCTGCTTTGCTGCCAGGCGAATGGCTCCCCGAATTTGCTCCACGGTGAGGTCAGGGGCGACCCTGGCTAAGGAATCTAACAGGAGCTCCCCGTTGGGTGAAGCCAAAATATCTGCCACCATGCGATCGGCCATGACTGGGTCAAGGGTCACCCGATCGTTGAGCATTGCCTGAATTTCAGGGGTCAATAGCCCCCGGTAAATCCCTAGGCGGGAGGGTACCTGTCCGGTTTTAGCGAATTCTTCCAGATCGCTCACATAGAGCGTTTGTCTGATCGGTCCCACTTGGATGTTGATCCGCTCTGCGGCTTCCACCGATCCCCCCGTCATTCCTCCCAAGGCCACCGCACTGATCGCCGCCACCAGCCGCCATCGATTCAACCCCAAGGGTTTTAATCCCCATGACTTCAAACCATTGACCAACGGTCCAAACGGTTGAGCAGGAACAAACTGGGCCAGCCGAGGCAGTCGAGATGCCATAGGAGCAAGATGAAACATAGTGAATCGGATCTGGGTAAGCGGACGATTTGCCAGTAAGCTGTCACCCCAAGTCCCCAAGTCTTACGGTCAGCCATAAAATCGTCAGAATCATCTCTAACATAGCAATCAAAATTAGACATGATCGGCTACATTGATTGCCTTGACAAAACTAGATTAGGCTCACCCTAGGGTTTGACTAATTAGTTAATTCAGGCAGATGCCTGGGATGCCGGACATCCCAGGGCTGCTTTAGGGACCAAGGGGCAGATGAGGTCCTGACTCTGATGGATTCCATATCTGACTTTAGAATGACCACCCAAACTCCCATTGGCATCATGGGGTCAGGAAATCATGGACTAGTAGCTGGGCTATAGCTTCCCCAGTTTTCTAATCAAGTCTGCTCAAACGGAGAATCCATAGGGGACAGCAGGGTTCAACTTGGACGTGTTTGAGCGCACAGATGATGTTGTAAATGTTTGTGTCGAATGTCCCATGGCAGCCATAGCCTAATCTGCGAGGTTTCGCTTAAAATCCGTCTGAAACCCTTGACGCTGTAACAACCTTCTCCGTCGCTGTCGGGCTAATGCTTGGAGGTCTACGTTGCGATCCGTTTCATCGACAATTTCACCAATGAGCACTTCTAGTACATCTTCTAGGGTGACTACTCCCGATACGCCCCCGTATTCATCCACCACAATCATCAGATGCTCACGGGCTGTTTGAAAGGTTTTTAAAAGTTTGTCGGCTCGTCCGGTGGCTGGGATGTATCTGGCTTGACGCATGCAGCTGGTGACCGGATCTTGTCCCCGACCCTGGACTAGGGCTGCTAAGAGCTCCGCCTTCAGCGCCACACCCATCACATCATCCAGCTCATTGCCGGTGACAATAATGCGGCTATGCTGCGACTGCATAATTGCTTGCTGAGCCGATTCTAAGGACTGATTGCCCTCAATGGAGGTAATGGCTACCCGTGGCGTCATGATGTCTTCTGCGGCGATGTCGTTCATCCGAAAGACCTTGTGGATCATTTCGGCTTCATCATCTTCGATCAGCCCCTCTTGATAGCCCAACATCGCCAATAGCTTGATTTCTGCTTCATTGGTTACGGGACGTTGAGTTCCCTGTACCAGGGGTGCCGTCAGCTTTTCTAGGGTTAAAATAATCGGCGTCATTAGCCAGGCCAGGCTGCGCACTGGAATCGCCATCAGTGGTCCCAACTGTTCGGCGTAGCGTTCACCAATGGTTTTGGGCAGAATTTCGCCAAATAGAATGATCAAAAAGGTCATCAGGCCAGAAAAAATTCCCAGCATGACGTTGCCAAACAAGTTTGCGGCTAGGCGGCTGACTACGAAGCTGCCGCAGATGTTGAAGACGTTATTGAGGATAACAACGGTGGCAATGGGTCGGTTGATTTTTTCCCGAATGGCTAATAAAGCAACATTGGCTGGATGACGATTTTGGGCTAGTTGTCGGGCTTTGAGCAGGGGAATAGACAGCAGCGCCACTTCAGTAGCAGAACAAAGAGCGGAACCGATTAAAACGATCAAAACTGCGATCGCAAGTTGAGCCATGATGGGAGTAGAGACAACATTCAACAATCAGTGGCGAAGGATTGCTATGATTCTGGCTAACTAAGCCCACACAGTCGCCATATAGGATTCAGACCCGCAAAAATGGGTGTTTTTGCTAAAGCAGTGGCTATTCCAACATACTGATCCTTTGCACCATCTCACTAGGGCAGATTTGCCGAAGTCCCAGTGTCTAACTCTAAATCAATCTAAATTAAATAATAGTTGCCTTCTCCCAAATAGATACACAGACAACCCCAGGTTTTCTGACCTAGCCGATAATTAAGGTTGCATCTCGATCCGCTGCCATCTCCAATGTTTGACCCCATCCGATCTCACCCCCTAGCCCTACTTAATCATCTATGAGCGCAACCATCCTCGATGTTCGCAACCTAAAGGTCGAATTCGACACCGCCAACGGCGTGATCAAAGCGGTTGATGGCATTTCCTTTCAGGTGAAACGGGGTCGCACCCTGGGCATTGTGGGGGAGTCTGGCTCGGGTAAATCCGTCACCTCCCTATCGCTCATGGGGTTAGTCCCCAACCCACCGGGGCGGATTACCCAGGGGGAAATTCTTTTCTCAGAACAAGCTGGCACTGCCCCGGTCGATTTATGTCAGGTCTCCCCCAAACAGCTCCAGAGCTACCGGGGGGAAAAAATTGCCATGATTTTCCAGGAACCCATGAGTTCCTTAAATCCGGTTTATACCTGCGGCTTTCAACTGATTGAGGCGATTCAGCAGCACCAGCCCCTGACCCAAGCCGAGGCAGAAAAGCAGGCCATGGCTAGTCTTCAGGAGGTCAAACTCCTGCCCAGCGATGAGGAGCTGAGTACCCTGGTAGCTAGGGAGCAGCAGATTAGCGATCGCAACGCCATTATCCGCGCTGTCCAGGAACGCAAAAAAGCCATCCTCAAGCGCTATCCCCATCAACTCTCCGGCGGTCAGCTACAGCGGGTGATGATCGCCATGGCCATCGCCTGCAATCCCTCCCTCCTGATTGCCGATGAACCCACCACCGCCCTGGATGTGACCGTCCAGGCTCGCATTTTAGACCTGCTGCGAGACCTGCGGGATCGACGCTCCATGTCCATGATTTTCATCACCCACGATCTAGGCACCATTGCCGAAATTGCCGACGATGTCGCCGTCATGTATCGCGGCAAAATCGTCGAATATGGTGCCGTAGATCAAATTTTTGACCGACCAGAACATCCCTACACCAAAGGGCTATTGGCCTGTCGTCCCCGGCCCGATCAGCGCTTACGTAAGCTGCCCACCGTAGCTGACTATATGCAAGTGCAAGAGGAACCCGATGGCGAAATCAAAATCTTTTCCCGTCATTTTGACTCCGACGAAGCTAATAAACTCACCGCAGAAGTCAGCCCTGACGAAACCGCTAACCGATTAGCCCAAATCAGCGGTGACACCCCCTTAATCACCGTACAAAATCTCAAGGTCGGCTATCCCGTCAAGGGCGTCTTTGGCCAAACTACTCGCACCTTTTTGGCCGTAGATGATGTGTCCTTTGATGTGTACAAAGGCGAAACCTTTGGCCTCGTTGGCGAATCGGGCTGTGGTAAAACCACCCTGGGGCGTGCCCTGTTAAGGCTGGTAGAGCCCATGGCTGGAAATATTTTCTTCGAAGGTTGCAATATTCGCCAGCTAGCCAAGGGAGATATGCGCAAGCTCCGGCGCGAGATGCAGGTGATTTTCCAAGATCCCTTTAGCTCTCTTGACCCCCGCATGAGCATTGGCAAAGCCATTGCGGAACCATTAAAGATTCATCGGGTGATCCGCAGCCGTCGCAACCTGAACGAACGGGTTGCCTACCTGCTGGAGCGGGTGGATATTGATCCAGGTTGTGTCAACCGGTTTCCCCATGAGTTTTCCGGTGGGCAGCGCCAGCGGATCTGCATTGCCCGGGCCCTAGCCCTCAACCCTAAATTTATTATTTGCGATGAGTCGGTCTCTGCCCTAGATGTGTCCGTGCAGGCCCAAGTCCTCAACCTACTCAAAGAGCTGCAGGCAGAGTTTGGCCTCACCTACGTATTTATTTCCCATGACCTCGGGGTGGTGAAATTCATGAGCGATCGCATCATGGTGATGAACCAGGGGCGCGTGGAAGAAATCGGTCCCGCCGATGAAATTTATAACCATCCCCAGCAGGCATATACTAAGCAGCTGATTTCTGCTATTCCCGCTGGCACCCTGGAGCGGATTCAGGAATTACAGGTGGCCAGGGGTGCGATCGCATCCTAACCTCCATGCCATGCCCCCCGTCTTGAATGATGCCAGCGTCAGCAACGGGCCCGGGTCCACCGGGCGACTCTGCCCAAAGCGGAGGCAATCAAGGCTTAAAATCTTATGAAAATATAAATCGCGACCACAATTAACTGCACGGCGGTAACCGGAATGCTGTACTTCAAAAAATGCTGGAATGAAATACTCTGACCGTGCTGCTCGGCGATGCCAGCTGCCACAATGTTGGACGAGGCTCCTACCAGGGTGCCATTGCCGCCGAGGGTAGCGCCATACATCATGGCGTAGAAGAGGGGCAGAACTTCGGGAGGAAACTCTCCAGTAAAGGTCGGACTTAACACCTCTGGCCCCACCACCAGTCCGGTGGTAACCAGATACTGCTTGAGCAGCGGTACCATGGCCACTACCAACGGAATATTTGGCACAAAGCTGGAGAGCAGTCCAATCACAAAAACCATCACAATGGCTCCGAGCATAATGTTCTTGCCAATTAAAACAGCCAGGAGTTGAGAGAGCTGACCAATGACTCCTGTTTTTTCTAACCCGCCAATGAGGACAAAGGTGCACATAAAGAAGATGAGGGTACTCCAATCGACATCTTGGAGAATGTTGTGCACGGTGTCGAGTTTACTCTGATGGGCGATCAGTAAGGCCAGTGCCGCACCCATTAATGCAGCCTTAGCAGGGGTAATCGGCACGGGGAAAAGTTCACCCACTACAAAGCAAGTCAGCATCAGTGCAATCACTACACCCCCCAGGGCGAGAACAGTGGGCCGGTGGATTTTGGGGTGGGGTAATACTGTGAGGTCTGTTATTCGCCATTTCCAAATATCGCGGAAGAGAATGGGCAGCAGCACTAAGATGGCTGCGATCGCAACGACACCCCCTAGGCTCAACTTCTGCAAATAGTCGATAAAACTTATGTTGATCGCGTCGCCAACAATAAAGGTAGCCGGGTCACCCACCAGGGTCAGCAGACCAGCGCTGTTAGCCACAAATACCAATAGAACGAGCAGTGGCACGCAATCGACCTCAAGTTCTGAAGCAATGGTGGGCATCAACGGTGCCAATAGCATCACTGTTGTCGCATTTGGTAAAATTGCGCAAATGGGAGCTGTAATGGCAACAATCCCCAATAGCAGGCGTTTACCTTCTCCGTTTGCCATTATCACCATTTGAGTGGCGAGATATTCAAAAACGTGGGTAGATTCAAAAGCACGTACTAGCACCATCACGCCAAAAAAAAGTGCCAGCGTAGGGTAGCCGTTGCCGATGTAGTTCATTGCCTCTGTAAGAGACATGATGTGGGAAAAGACTAATACCAGTGCGCCTAAAAGAGCGGCAACCGTTAACTGTATCCATTCGGTCATGATCGCCAAAATCACTATGACGAAGGTGATTGAGGCCACTAAAGCTTGCCAAGTTTCTACCATGGTGGATCTGAACCCTGTAAGAGAATTAGAATTTGTACAAAATTGGCAAAAGTGATGTGTTGGGAAGCGGTAATAGGCGATCAAACGCGTAAATTAGCACACCTAACCCATTGTCATGATTAAGGCATACTTGATCAACCAACTCGTCCAATTTTGGGATTTGATCAATCAGCGGGAGCCATCATAGGTACCCTTGGGGGGTACTATGGTCAATCTCAAGGACACGATAAACTGAGACCAACCAATCTGCATGAATATGCTCCATGCGATTAGATATCAGGGAACTCAATCTAGGTTCAGATTCTGCCGAGCGGGACATTAATCTCGGTTTGGCAGAATATTTTTATCCCAACGCCACGTATCAGAAGTTTCTGAGCGGTCGTAAGACTATTTTGGTGGGCAATCGGGGGGCGGGGAAAAGTGCCATTTTTAAGTACATTGCGACTACAGAAGCTCGCAAAGGAAACCTGATCCTCGAGCTATCTCCGGAGGAATATTCCTATGAGCTACTTTCGGATCACCTTGCCAGTGAGGAAGATGGATCTTGGCGGAAGCAAAGTGCTTACTCGGTAGCCTGGCAGTATTTACTCTATACGTTAATTTTCAAAAGCATTGCCCAAACGAAGCGGGGGCTATTGCTGGGGGCGACTAAAAATATTTATGACTATGTGACCCGGCAAAACCTATTTCAGCAAACCAGTTCTATCATTACGCTGGTCGATTATCTCAAACGCATTGAACAGGTCAAAACCAGCTCTAAGGCGGGGGGGCTGCGCAGCCAAGAACTCCAGGCACTCTACAGTCTAGATGAAATTAAAACCCTGTTGCCCAGTCTGCAAACGGTGCTGCAAAATACCAAGATCAAGGTGCTGATTGATGAGCTAGATAAGGGGTGGGACAATTCGGAAGATGCCAAGTTTTTTATTGCTGGATTATTCCAAGCGACTCAAAAGCTCAATTTGATCAGTCCCAATTTGCGGGTGTATATTTCGATTCGGCAGGAGCTGTTTGATAACATTCCTCAGATTTACGAGGATGCTCAGAAAATTCGCGAAGATGTGGAGGTGATCCGGTGGGGCAGAAATGAACTACTGGAGCTGATCGCTCGCCGTATTGCCCATTCCTTTCCCCAGGCAACGCAGTTGGATGCCCTCAAGCTTTGGCAGTCCATCTTCGTCGGCCAGATGAAGTCTAGTGGGACAGAAACCTTAGACTATATTATTGACCGTACCCAGCTGCGTCCCCGGGAGTTACTGCAGTTTTGTAAACTCTGTGCTGAGCGGATTGAGTATTCTTTGGCGGGTCGGCGGATTGATGAGGTTGCGATCGCAACCGCCGAAGAAGCCTACTCTGAACAAAAAATCCGCGACCTCGCCTCAGAGTATCGATTTCACTATCCCCACCTACTCGATGTATTCGAAGTCTTTCGAGGCAAACGCAGCCAATACAAAAAGGAAGACCTGGACTATTTACTCTTAGCCATCGTTTGTGGGGAGTATGATGTCGAACGAGCCGCCACCTGGGTCTCTGACATGGACTACCTCGAACTCAAACAGATGCTCTGGAAAATTGGCTTTCTTAAAGCCTGGGTCCCCCACCGCACCAACCGACGCACCAGCCTTGCCGGGGCCTATTTGGGCCACTACGAAGTACCCACCATCAACCTGGAAAATATCGAGCGCTTTCGCATTCATCCAGCCTGCACTAGCTTTCTCCACCTAAAAGAGTCATCACCCTAGACTCCCCCAGCCGGTAAAATCACTCTATGAAATGGAGATCCACTCGCCCAGACCACCCCGTTGAACGCTGGATGCAATCGGTGCCCACATGGGTAGTGGCAACTTTAGCCGTCATCGCCCTGCTCGCTCTAAAGGTGCTAGCAGTGGCTCCCGACATCCAACAGACCCTGGCCCCCCAAGTCCAATCGCAACAGTGGAAAGTCCTCAGCACCCTGCTCAGTGATATCGAATCAATCGCCGCTGTGATCGCCGTTATCCTCTATCTCAAAGGGGCCCCTGATCGGCGGGCACAGCGGCACTATGATGCCTGGCGCGTGATCGATCTGGCCGCAGCCAATCAGATGTCCGTCAGTTATGCCCGATATCAAGCCCTAGAAGAACTGCATCGAGATGGTCGGTCTCTCCAAAGGCTAGAAGCCTCTAATGCAAACCTAGCTGAAATTGAACTCCCCCAGGCAGATCTCCGATACTGCAACCTAAGCCTGGCTAACCTGAGCAAGGCCAATCTCAGGGGAGCGAATCTTCAAGGGGCTGACCTCAGGGCGACTGACTTGCAATATGCCAACTTGAGGGGAGCCAACTTACAGGGCAGTAACTTACAGGGAGCCAACCTACGCAATGCCGAACTATGGGAAGTCAACTGGTGGGATGCGGACCTCAGCGAAGCGGAACTCCGGTGGGCAGATGTCCACATTGAAGATCTAGAAGGCGCACGTCTATGCCGGACGATTATGCCTGATGGTCAGCAACTGGATCGAGACTGTGCGGAACAGCGATCCCATGATTAAATCTGCCGCCCATCCCTAAGGGGTAATCTGCCTGGGTGATTAAACAATATAATTATGTGAATTTACGTAAAAGATAGGTCCTCCCTGGGTGACAGACCCCCATACACTATGGTCAAAATTACCTAGATCTCACAACGTCCATATCCAGGACAAAGACATTGCTGATCCTCGGGATGATTGAATCTGAAAAAATTTGCCATGGGGCTCTTTTTGCTCGATCGATTTATCCTCTCAATCAGTAACAGCCAGAAACACCGGCCTGGCGGGCTCAATCCCGATGGAATCGAAGGATACTATGGCCGATGGATGGGGAGATACCCCAGGTGCATCTCCGAGAGAATTAGTCCTCCCCAGGCAATATGCACCCGCTAGTCATCTGAACAGAGCCGGTGCCAAGCTTCGGGGTGCTAACTTTAGTGGCGAAAATCTCGCTCGGGCGAATTTCACCAGGGCCGATTTAAGGGGAGCCAATCTGGAGCGAGCCCAGCTGATATCTGCCCGCATGGCCGATATCAATCTGAGTGGAGCCAGCTTGGCCCACGCCAATTTAGCCGCTGCTAGTCTCCGACGAGGTAATTTACTGGGGGCCGTCTTAATGTGGGCCAACCTGACTCAGGCCAACCTGGCTCAGGCTAATTTAGGGGGTGCAAACCTCACCGAAGCTGAGCTGGATGAAGCGAATCTAACTGAGTCTGATCTCAGTAACACCATGCTGCGACGGGCACGTTTGGTGGGGGCAAATCTCACCCGGGCCCACATGCATCGGGTGCATGCCAATGGGGGCGAACTCTACGGTATTAAAGGCCACGGTGCTCAGCTATATCAGGCCCATCTGCAGGCATGCGATTTACGCCAAGCAGATTTGACCCAGGCCAATCTCACCCAGGCCGATTTGACGAGTGCTAATCTCAACCAGGCTAATCTAACCGGCGCTAATGGCACCGGTGCCACGTTCCAAAAGGCGAATTTAACTTGGGCTAACTTGACCCACACCACATTGACCGCCGTCAATTTTCAACAGGCGATCCTGGACCATGCAGTCCTGATTAAAACTGAACTATCAGGGGCAAATTTTTACGGTGCCCGTTTAGACCATGCCACGATCCAAGGCAGTCACCTCCGGGGGGTGCTCTGGCATCGGACTTCGGTCCAGGGAACGGTGTTTTGTAATGTGGTGGGGCTGACAGGGTTAGAGAAAGCTTGGTTGCGATCGCAGGGCGCGATCATCCACTAATCCTTAACCAAGGGCTCATAATCCGATACACCGTTCCCTGCACCGTTGGCTGCCCCAAGCGTTCTAAGCTTCTCGGCAACGCCTCAAACTCAAACCCTTGGTCCCTCAGAGATTGCTGAAATTCCTGTTTGTGGGGACGGTCCGGATCCGACAGCCAGCATTCACCCCCCGGTGTTAACACCGTCGCCATGAGCTGAATCAACGGGGCAATGTTGCGCGCTTCGTAGATTACATCGGCCGCTAATATCAAAGGCACTTTTAGATCGTTCGGTGGGCAGCGCCAGTCCAAGGGCAGCGTGCGAAACTGTTCAAACCCATTCAGCCGAGCATTGCGCGCGGCAAACCCCAATGCCGCCACATCATAGTCACTGAAGACCACCTCCATCCCCAAGGCTAGGGCCACCAACCCCGGCAGTCCTAGCCCACAACCCACTTCTAATACCTGCATCTCGGTGGACCAAGCCCGTTGGGCAATGGCCTCTCCCAGCATCAACGCCGACGGCCATAGCTCCGCCCAGTAGGGCATATATTCATCCTGGTCAAAGGCCGCATAGGTGGTGGGGTGATCCAACAGCACGTCAATACTCACGGGGAGCATTAGGCGAAACTGTCGGGGAGTCTTCCCCTTAAAGGGAATAGCCACCAGCTGTTCAGTTGTCTCCGATAACACCTCGTCCGGTGTTGTGTGCAAAAATGGCCCAGACGTCATGCCACCGCTTCACTGGTAACCACCGCTGCGGAGGCCAGCTCCAACCGGATAAAATCCTGTCGTGGATTGGCATGGACCACCCGGACATCGAAGCGCTCTCCCAGAAGCGGTGGCGTGTCAAATCGCATGGCCAGCTCCAAGCCCAAATCCTCAATAATGACTAATCCCAAATTTTCATGCTCCCGCAGCCACCTGAGCAGCATCACGGCCCAAGTATGGTTGCCTTCGCGGCGCAAAAATTCTAACGCCCAGTAGCGTTTAGTTTGGCGTTCTACCGTCACCGCCTCATAGGCTGCCGTGGACACGCCCTGGGTAAGTTCTGTCATTTCTTCCGGAGAAAATGGCAAACTATCTCCCCGCAGATGGGCCTTGAGCTGAAAATGGGCCAGCAAGTCGGTATACCGACGGATGGGCGAGGTGACCTGGCTGTAGAAATCCAACCCCAACGTGGCGTGGCGAGCCGGACTAATACCCATCTCACTCCGGGGCATACAACGGCGAATGGCCGAGTCCCTGACCCAGCCTGACGGGAGCTGCAATAACTCATTATCCGAGGGGAGTTCTGGTTCCGGCTGACTGCGGAATGGCATCGCCAGGGCATGGGCCTCACCATAACGAGCCGCCACTTCCCCGGTCAAAATCATCATTTCTGCGACGGTTTGACGCGATAGGGAATTTTCCAACACATCAATCGTAATTTGTTCATCGATCACCTTAATCGATGACTCTGGCATATTGATGGAAATCGCCCCTTGGGACTTACGCCAATCCCGCCGTTTTTTGGCCCATTCAGCAATGGCATTCAGCTCTGGTTCTGCCTTGAGACCCAACTCCAACATTTCATCCACGTCTTCGTAGGTCAGCCGATAGGTGGGTTTGATCAGGCTGGTGGAAATTTCATACTCGTCAACGGCCCCCGCATCACTTAGGACGATGCCAAAACTCAAGGCACAGCACACCTCGCCCTGGCGCAGACTCATGGGGCCGGTGGCCAAAGCCTCAGGAAACATGGGAATCATACCCGTGGGCAAATAGACCGTTGTGCAGCGGCGACGTGCTTCTAGGTCAATATCATCCCCTGGCAATAGCCATCGGGTGGGGTCTGCAATGTGGACCCAAATGCGTGCCCGACCGTCACTTAAGGTTTCTAAACTGAGCCCATCATCGATTTCACGCGTGCTCTCATCATCAATGGTGTAGACCTTGAGATGGGTCAAATCCAACCGGTCCGCATCTGCATCCGGGGGCGGATTATCGATACGCTGCTGCACCATGACACTAATCTCATCAGGAATTTGGATGGGAATTTGGCTACGCCGCAGCGCTAAGTTTTCGTGGGGACTCCACAATCTAAGATCCACCAACAGCTGAAACGCCTCTTCAGCTCCCAAGCCATAGCCTAGAGCTTTTAAAATGTCCTGGGCGGCTACTTTTTGGGAGCAATCTTCCCCTAGGGTCGCGTAGCGTTCTAACAGGTCTAAACGAGAACGATCCGTTTTTTCCCATTCTACAGAACCAGGGGAGTCCGATGTCTCGGAGGACTGGTGGGCAGCGAGTGCTTGTTGCGATCGCAACAAAAAACCTTCCCACTCTAACTTTTGAGCCGCCTCGCGGGTCTGCTGATGGCGAACCTCATCCACCTGCTTGACCGAACGGGGCTCATAGCGATCACCCTTACGCTTAAAAAAAATCTTGTCGTTCGTAAGCAAACAATGGGCCGCGTAACACAGCGATGGTGACTGCTCTGAAAATAACAACAATGCCAAAGAAGCTGGGTCGGTCAACTCTCCAGCTTCATGCAAAAATTCCCAGGCAACCTCTAGGTTATCTGAATCCAGATTCGGCTCCACCTCAGCCAGAAAAGCAGCTATATCCGAAGACTGATAGCTGCCATTCTCAATCGTGTAGGTAATCTGACGAGGATGTAAAACATGGGGATGACCACTACCATCGACCACCACCCAGTTTTTTTTACCTTCTGGGCGATCGGCCACCCCCAATCGAGGGAGTCCCTGCACCTTAAACTCGATCAGCGTTCCCTTTTCCACCCACCTAGATCCTTGGCTTTGGGGTTTATAGTCGACATTACCGTAGCCCTAGAACCCTTAGGACGTGCCATAGGGACAGAACTCAGTTAATAGCGGTGAGTCTAGCGCCTAACCTTCGGTGTTAACGTAGGGCAGTAGTGCCAGTATGCGTGCACGCTTAATTGCAACGGTTAAATCTCGCTGCTGCTTAGCTGTCAAACCCGTGATCCGACGGGGTAAGATTTTTCCCCGCTCCGTAATAAACTTACGCAACAGATCAACATCCTTATAATCAATCTTTTCCTCGGGCTTAATAGGTGATACCCGACGGCGAAAATAGGCCATAGTGCTAGATTACTTAATCTCTTTGTGAACAGTGTGGGTGTTGCAATGGGTGCAGAACTTTTTCAGCTCTAATCGACCGGTGGTATTCCGACGATTCTTTTGAGTGGTATAGCGGGAAACCCCTTTAGACCGCTTGTTGGGGTTACTACGGCACTCCGTACACTCCAACGTAATAATAATGCGAACGCCTTTAGCCATGATCGATGGTGCTAGCTAGCAAGAATTTTGACATAGGGGATCTATAATGTCACACCGCTATGGACAGATGCAAGTCATAGAAAATCAGTTTTGCCCTCACAGGTTGCAATTAAGATCGCAAAGCCCAACATAGCAATGGTTTGAACTATGTTGGGCTTTTCTAGATTGAGACTGTCGCAAAGGCTGTTGAACATAGATCGGTTCATCGTCAACAGCCGCCTATTTAACTCGCCAAGTGCATCGATACCACCTCAGCCAAGGCATCTGTCCAATGGTCAACCAGAGCAGCATCAGCCGCTTCCACCATGACTCGGATCAACGGCTCAGTGCCCGATGCCCGCACCAGTACTCGACCCTGCTCACCCATGGCCGACTCAGCTTTCATAATTGCCTGCTGCAAAGGCTCACAGCCTTCCCATTGAAGACGCGCCTCACGACTTTCCACCCGAATATTTTTCAATCTTTGGGGGTATGGAGCAAAGCTTTGGTCCAGCAGATCGGGTAGGCAGCAATCAGCACGTTTTAGCCAATCAGCCAGATGGAGGGCCGTGAGAATGCCATCTCCAGTGAGGCTATAGTGATGACACAGAATATGGCCCGATTGTTCGCCACCGAGCATAGCGCCCCGAGCAATCATTTCTGCATTCACATATTGATCCCCGACCTGGGTGCGCACCAAGGTTCCCCCTAGGTTTTCCCAGGCCCGCTCAAAGCCTAAGTTGGCCATCACCGTCGAAATAATCGTATCGTCAGGCAACTGCCCCTGCTGTTTCAGGGTTTGGCCCCAAAAGTACAGAATATAGTCACCATCCACCACCCGGCCTTGACTGTCCACAGCCATTACCCGATCGGCATCCCCATCAAACGCAAACCCGATATCAGCATTATGTTCACTGACCGCTGCCTGCAGGGGTGCTAAATGGGTGGACCCACAGTTCACGTTGATCCGATTGCCATCGGCCCGGCCATGAATCACAATCACTTCTGCCCCCGTGGCCTCAAACACCTTCTGGGCCACACCAGCTGCTGCACCCCAGGCGAGATCTAAGACAATGCGCATGCCGCTTAAATGGGCCTGGGTAGGAAACGGCTGGTGTAAAAAGTCAACATAACGCTCCACCAGTTCAGGGCGTTGATAGGTTTTACCCCATTGGTTCCCAGGACTAAACGCACCCGCACAAGAGCCTTGGCGCAAGGCCTGTTCAATCTGCCCTTGGATTACCTTTTCTAATTTGGTGCCATTCGCCCCAAAAAATTTAATGCCGTTGTCAGCGGGTGGATTATGACTTGCTGAAATCATAATGCCACCAGCCGTATTCACGTCAGCTGCCATGTAAGCCACAGCCGCCGTTGGGCAGAGTCCCATATCCCAAACTTCTAACCCCGCCGAGGTCAGGCCCGCGGACAAAGCTGCCGCAATCATCGGGCTAGAGTTGCGGGAGTCTTGGCCGATCACAATCGCTCCCGGTTGCTGCTGACGCATAATTTGCCCCGCCCAAAAACCAACCTGTAGGGCCAGGGGAGCTGTGAGCAATTCCCCCGCTCGACTACGAATTCCATCGGTTCCAAATAGGGGGGTGGTGGGTAAATCTAGGGGCTGCCAACCGTTACCAAAGTCAGCCTGCGGAAATCTAAGCGAAGACGCTACCATACTTGACACTCCAAACGACACTCACTCACAGTGGAGAATAACATCTGTAAGTTTATGTAGATTTAAGGATTCCTATAGTCTGCTATGACTGATTCCGTAAATTCGTCGATCTCTATCCATCAGCCAACTGAATTTTGGCTGGGGGTTGAGCAGTTTAACCAACGAAACTACTACGCTTGTCACGACACCCTAGAAGCCATTTGGATAGATGCAAAAGTCAGTGAGCAAGGGTTTTATCAGGGTATTCTCCAAATCGCTGTCGGGTTTTACCATCTAGGTAATCTGAACTGGCGAGGATCGGCCATTTTACTGGGGGAGGGGAGTCATCGCCTCGATGCCTATGGAGATGTCCATGGCGGCATTAATGTTACTGATTTAGCCACCCAATCCCTAGACTGGCTTACGGCCTTACAGGCAACGGGGCCTGACCAAATCCAACAGCTAGCGTCTGTTTTATCGGGCTTACCCCTCGCATCAGAACCCTATAGGTTGGCAAGTGGGGAAACGTTAATTCCACCCACAATTCATCTGGCATAACTTAGTGGATCGGGTGCAGCTCAGTCACAACCCTAGGGTTGGCCGTAACCCTGGCACAACCTGACGGATATACTTACGTATAGATAAGTTCAGTCCAGTTAGGGCATAGTTTACGGAGATAGTCGCGGAGACAGTCATGGAACTGGGCGAGAACTTGACGCTGATGAAACCATCAACGGTTAAATTAGGTAATGGGCAGTAGCAAAAGGCTTAGCATGGTTCTACAGCGAGGACACAAGTTTAGATCCCGTTTCCCAAAACGTCTCCGGTATCTTGGTGCTGGAGTCTGGGCATTATTTTTAGTAGCTGCTAATTTAGTCACCCCTTCCCAGGCCCAATCCGGGGGCTCCATTAAGCTCCGTGCCGATGTTCAAGAAGCTGATGCCAATACGGGCATTATCACCGCCCGGGGCAATGTCAAGATTGACTATCCTGAAGAGGCAATTTATGCTACATCGGCTCAGGCTCAGTACTACAGCCGTGAACGGCGCATCATTCTGACGGGAAATGTATTTGTGCAGCAAGAGGCTAATACTCTACAGGCTGAAGTTGTCACCTATTTAATTGATCAGGGGAGGTTCGTTGCCACGCCCAACGCTAACGAGCAGGTGGAATCAGTGTATGTTCTTCCCGAGCCCACTGATGAGCCCGCTGCGGCTCCCGAACCTGAACCTTTGACACCACTGCCAGTGCTGCCCGAGGAACTGCCTGATTTTGCTATCCCCACCGATGAATAGATGCTGTCTCCTGCGATTGATTCCTCTTCCGATATCGTAACTGCACCGGAAGCTGTGTTGGCTTTGGAAAATGTGCATAAGGCCTACGGTAAGCGTACGATTGTCCGGGGAGTGAGCCTATCGGTAGCCCGTGGCGAAATCGTCGGTTTGCTGGGGCCCAATGGAGCGGGGAAGACGACTACCTTTTATATGGCTACCGGTTTGGAACATCCTGATCAGGGTGCTGTACGCCTAGATAGTCGGGACATTACAAACCTTTCCATACATGAGCGTGCCCGCCTAGGGATTGGCTATTTAGCTCAAGAAGCGAGTATTTTTCGCAATCTGACGGTCGAGGATAATATTCGTTTGGTGATGGAGCAAACTCGCGTACCTCGCCATGAACGGGCCGATCGCCTAGCGAAATTAATGGGGGAATTCCGTCTGGAAAAAGTGGCTCATACGTTGGGTATTCAAGTATCTGGGGGTGAGCGCCGTCGCACAGAACTAGCCCGCGCATTGGCTTCTGGCAAGCAGGGGCCCACATTTTTGTTTCTGGATGAACCCTTTGCTGGGGTAGATCCGATTGCTGTTTCCGAAATTCAGCAAATTGTTTCCAAACTCCGCGATCGCAACATGGGTATCCTGATTACCGATCACAATGTCCGTGAAACCCTGCGCATTATTGATCGAGCTTACATCATGAGCGATGGTCGCATCTTGGCCTACGGTAGTGCCGAGGATCTGGCCAACAATCCCCTAGTGCGTGAGCATTATCTAGGAGACGACTTTCAGCTGTGACCCTCAGGTGCTAACCCCCAGGCGCTAGCTCCCAGCCCCTTCCGATTTTCTGTTTGCCCCCAACCCTATCGGTACCGATCGATTTATGGCCTCCTCTTCCCAGCCTAATGCCTCTAGTTTTGGCTTTCCTTGGTGGCCAACCCTATCGATTATGGATCGATACATTGCCCAGGAGCTGGCCCTCCCTTTTCTGTTTGGTGTGGGTGCTTTTTCATCCATTTTGGTCTCCGTCGGCGCCCTGTTTGATCTGATTCGTAAAATCACCGAATCGGGTTTGGAAGTCAGCCTGGCAATGCAGATATTTGTCCTAAAAATGCCTGAGTTTGTGGTGTTGGCATTTCCCATGTCAACCTTGCTCGCCACCATGATGACCTACAGTCGCTTTTCAAGCGATAGTGAACTGACCGCACTGCGGGGCTGTGGGGTCAGTGTTCGCCGCATCATTGCCCCAGCCCTAGTGCTGAGCATGCTGATCACCGGTCTTACCTTTGTTTTCAATGAGGTGATTACCCCCGCTGCTAACTATCGGGCGAAGGTCATGTTGGACCAGGCCTTTAACTCCGAGAAACCGCCTTTCCGAGAGCGGAACATTATGTATCAGGAGTATCAACAGGCAGAGGACGGCAGCGGCAAAGAATTGGGCCGTCTATTCTATGCTCGGCGATTTAATGGCGAAGAAATGCAGGGGCTGACCATTCTCGATTTTTCCCAAACTGGCCTAGAGCAAGTAGTCAGTGCAGAATCTGCCACCTGGAATTTTGTCGATAACGTGTGGACATTTTTTAATGGCACTATCTACGCCATTTCCCCCGATGGTTCCTTCGGCCACATTGTGACCTTTGATCGCCAGGATCTAAATTTACCCCGCACGCCTCTAGATTTAGCCGCCCGCGGCAAAGACGATAACGAGATGAATATTGCGGAAACGCGGCAGCATCTCAATCAAATCGTGCGTAAGTCTGGCGATGACCGCAATATTCGCGTTTGGGAATTACGCCTGTACCAGCGTTATGCCCTGCCCTTTGTGTGCATCGTTTTTGGCATTGTTGGTTCTGCCGTGGGGATTCGTCCACAACGCACCGGTAAAGCCACCAGCTTTGGCATTAGTGTCGTGATTATCTTTGGCTATTACCTGATCAGCTTTATTGCGGATGCCCTTGGTAAAGTAGGCACTCTCCATCCGATGGCGGCGGCTTGGCTGGCACCGATACTTGGTCTGGTCGTCGGTAGTTTGCTGGTGTTGCAAGCGTCCAAGTAGCATTCAGACATTAGTGTCAGATAGTTTATTGATGTGTTTGTCCTGGTTATTCAACACCTGATTGATTGTTACTATTTCAACTCTGCAGCAAAGGACGGTGTATCAAAAAATATGCACCCTACTCAACCACACGTAGTCGCCCTTGGGTCAGTGCATCATAAATCTGATTGATCAACATTTTGTCATGGGCACTGATGTTATTACCAGAAAACATCGCCATCAAAACGCCCTGATCGGCGCGAGTAATACGGCGAGTTGCAAAGATCTTGGCAACCATTTCTTCCACCGATTGAATAGCCATAAAGGTTCACCCAAAAATTCAGAGAGACAGCATCGCACCCCAGCGACCAAAAACAGGTATAAAATAAAACGCACAACCTAGTTGTTTTACATAAACCAATCTATAGGGTCTGCTACAGACTCACATCCGTGGTATGCCGTATTTCAATTATTGAGCCTTGGCTGTCTCCTAATAAGTAATTATCCTCTGGTCATACAAATTCTTTAAACTGTCATTCACACATAAAAGAACATCAGTAAATGTACTGAGTGTTCACTGAGACATTCCAGCCCTATAAGGTTGAACCTACCTGTAGAAGGGACTTAGGGAGAAGCCTCAGCACATTAATCAAAAACTCCCTCTGCGAATTATTCGCAAAGGGAGTGGTCAAATCTTTCCCAATTTTGTCAGAGATTATCCGTAATTTCCCTAGGGGATTTTGTTGTAATGGACGTTCGGGATTTACGTATTCTTTACAACGTACCCATTGCCTCAAGGGGGTTTCAGTCCCGATTAAAAATCCAAGGGTATGGGTATGTTTACAACATCTTGATCGAAAACTTCAGTTTCCTGTCGCAGCCAACTCAGTCCGTCTAGTTGGCTGCGATTTTGGCTGCGATCAGTAACTAGACGGCTGCTAACTCAGGAGAAGGGCTCTTGCTATTCCGAATATTGGTAATCGCTTCAGCATAGTCCGGTGCGTTAAACACAGCAGAGCCAGCAACAACTGCATTAGCCCCGGCCTCCACTACTTGCCAAGTGTTATGAGCTTTCAGGCCACCATCCACTTCAATCCATGGATCGAGGCCACGGCTGTCACACATCTGACGTAGTTTACGAATTTTCGGCAACACTCCAGGGATAAATGATTGTCCTCCAAAGCCAGGATTCACACTCATAATCAGCACTAGATCACACAGTTCCAGTACATAATCGATTAGCTCTAAGGGTGTGGAAGGGTTAAGCACTACACCAGCCTGCTTACCCATATCGCGAATCCGGCTCAGGGTGCTATGTAAATGGGGAGATGCCGTATGCTCCGCATGGACTGAAATGATATCCGCCCCCGCTTCGGCAAATTCTTCGATATACTTTTCTGGCTCGACAATCATCAAGTGAACATCAAGGGGCTTTTGTGTCACTGGTCGCAACGCTTTCACGATTAAAGGGCCAATGGTGATGTTGGGCACAAAGCGACCATCCATCACATCAACATGAATCCAATCTGCACCGGCTGCATCAACTGCCCGAACTTCATCGCCCAGTCGACTAAAATCAGCAGATAAAATGGATGGGGAAATAACAACAGACTTTTTTGATTGAGTCATGGGGAACCCGCCTTGCGTAATCACCGTTAATGGTCACTATCGTAACAAAAACTTAGTATCAAAATTGTTACACGCTGTATTAGTTGATGCGATTCATTATTTCAACGTATATCTACGGGAGTCTTCATGGGAATTTTTCGGCATCTTTCTGATCAATCTAGCTACCTTCATCATCCCAAGCGAAGGTATTTATGGTCCTCCTTCGCCCTACTCATAGGCCTCGTCAGTGGAGTTCCGGCTTTAGCTCTGTCCATCTCGGTCGGGGCTGATGGGATTGATGCTCGTCGTTTGCACCAGTCTCCTTACAATCTGACTGGCAAAAAAATTGCTATTGGTCAGGTTGAAGGTGGACGCCCCGGACTCTTTGGTTTAGATAAATTAGCCATTCCTAATAATCCAGTCGCCGTTAATCAAGTTCTACAACTTGACGGGGTTGCAGTTTCTGATGAGTTTGTCGATAACCATGCTAATCATGTCGCTAGCGTCATGATCAGTCAGGACAAGCGACTGACAGGTGTTGCCCCTGATGCCACCTTATTTTCTGCATCCATTGGGCCGCTGACGGGAGAGCTGAGCGGTCAACCTCAAGAATGTTTGACCACTCAGCACATTGCCCTCCGCAATAGTGATGATGTGAGAGCCATCAACTTTAGCTTTGGTGAACCCCTCGTTAATGACCCCCGTCCCAATGCTAGCCTTGATGGCAATGCTCTTTTGACTCAGTGCATCGACTGGTCTAGCGCCTTTCATAAAGCTCTGTATGTCATTGCGGGGAATCAGGGGGGCGGCGGCATCCCCATTCCCACCGATAACTTTAATGGTATCAACGTTGCCTACTCAACTCAGGTAGACGGGCGCTTTGTCAAAATTGACTACGCTAATGCCAGTAGTGAACCTAGCTTTAGTCCCTCTGGGACAAGCGTGCCAGAATCTAATGTGGGGCCTAGACGTTCAATCAACTTGGTGGCCCCTGGAGATGACATTAGAATGTTGAATGTCGATGGGCAAGAAGTTTTGAGCAGCGGATCTAGCTTTGCAGCTCCCCATGTAGCGGCGACAGTTGCTTTATTGCAGGAATGGGGCGATCGCCAAATTCGTACGGCTGGCTGGCGATTGGATGCCCGTGAGCCCATGGTTATGAAAGCGGTCTTGCTCAATGCTGCAGATAAGTTAATGGATAATGGGGATGGTCAGAACCTGGGCATGGCCCGTACCCTACTGGATGAATTAAATCTTACTTGGATTGATTCCGATGCCTATCGTGATCCTAAAGTTCCGCTCCATCGAGAACTGGGTACAGGGCATCTCAATGCCTTTAGGGCTTACGAACAATTTAATGGTGGCCAATGGAGTCCTGGTAATGTAGCGGTTAAGGGCTGGGACTATAATGTCTTGGCCTTGTCTACGGCAGAGGCCTCACCGCAACAGCCTGCCCATGCAGACTACATCATCGACGAACCGCTCAACGCAGGGAGCTATTTTTCTGCGACCCTAGCCTGGGAGCGTCAGGTGTCATTGGCAGACAGCAACGGTAACCGCCTGTATGACATCGGGGAAGGCTTTGATGCCCAGGAGCTCAATAACCTAGACCTTTACCTGATGGCTGTCGATGAAAATGATATTTCCAAAAGCATTTGGTCTTCGGTCAGTGACGTCGATAGTGTGGAGCACATCTTTTACAAACTTCCCCAGACTGGTCGCTATAAACTGAGGGTTGTCTATCAACAACGGAGCACTGCCGAAAAACCACAATCGTATTCCCTAGCTTGGTGGGGGGCAGGGGCATCAACACCAACTATTAGCAGTACTCACCATGGGCAACATTCAAATTAACCACTACCCAAAGCCATCGGAGCTGGAGGCCATGGATGTGTATTCATGGCCCATCTGGCAAAAGGAAACGTCGGAATTTCCCTGGCACTATGGTCAAACAGAGACTTGTTATTTCCTCGCAGGTGCCGTCACCGTTACTCCGGAAGGTGGTGACCCTGTTTCCATGGGGCAAGGTGACTTAGTCACGTTTCCTGCGGGTATGAGCTGTGTCTGGTGTATAGAGGCTGCTGTCAAGAAACATTACTTATTTCACTAAAGTGCCCAGCCCTTAATGGGGGTTCTTTTTTGGGTGCTCACCATAAAAATGCCCCCTTGAATCGCAACTTCAAGGGGGCATTTTTACAAGTTCTACCATGGCGGCTTTAGGCGTTTTTAAGTAAATGCTTGACCAAGTTATCCTTGACCATCATCTGGCGCATTACTTCAACTACATAGTTCTGGGCATCTTCATGGGAAAGATTGCGTACCTGATCTTTCAAGATCTGGAGTTGAAACTGTTGTTCTAATGTCAATTGACCTGGCATGTCCATAGGTCACTCCTCCGGAAATCAGTATGGATGACAGAGGCTGTTGCCAGCTGTCTTACTCTAAGATCTTAGCGACAATACAATTAATCGTCAACCTGTCAAGCAATAAATAATCAAGTAAACATTTATTTACAAAAGTGAGTTGAATTTGGTAGTGAAATAGGCAGAACTGCCTTGGTACAGCGCCTGTTGCTGTGTGAAACTACGTGTTTCTCATCAAACTTTTCCCATGAACTCTCATAAAAGTTGGCACCTTGAAAAAACGAACTAGGATGCCTTTCGTTCAGTGGGGGATTTTTAGTTGTACCGCGAAAAATAATTGACTGCGTTCAGCTGGCCAACAATGAAGATTTAGGGTTCGCATAAGACCCAGGCGTTATGCAGTCAGAAAAGTATTAGTGCTAAAAGCCTTCAACGAGAATTGAACTCGTGACCTCTCCCTTACCAAGGGAGTGCTCTACCGCTGAGCTATGAAGGCGGTGGAAAAAGGTGTGTGGTGGGCCGTGTTGGATTTGAACCAACGTAGGCGTAGCCAGCGGATTTACAGTCCGCCCCCATTAACCACTCGGGCAACGACCCACACCTTACCGATATTCATCGGTAATGCCAGGAGGCGGACTTGAACCGCCGACACGAGGATTTTCAATCCACTGCTCTACCAACTGAGCTATCCCGGCAACAAGGGGCATGGTTGCCTCGCTTGCGCGCCTAAACAAGTTAGCAAAAGAGGGGAACCGTTAGCAAGCTCAAACTTGGGATCTTTTGCCCTCAAGTTGCGGCACCATCTGCAGGAAGCTTAGAGTAGGACTTTTTTGTCGCTAGAAATTCCGGATAGGAATGCCTTTATTGAATCTCTTGCAGCCGGGCTAACCGCAAAGAAAAGTCCCCTATGCCCTGGCCAGCATAGGATCTGACCCGAACAGTGTACTGGCCGGATGTAGCAATGCGGGCAAACAGTAAGGAGTTGGTAGACCCGTCGGGGCCATCGTCATTTTCGCTGACGGTATTTCCGTCAGCCCCGAGCAAACTGACTAGGGTGTCAAACTCTTCTGAAATTAGATCAATGGTGATTTGATCCCCTTCAAATAGCTCAACCTTGTAGTCCCTGGCAAAACCACCTACGCCCGTGGGAATGTCCCTCTCAGAAAGAGTATCGCTAATTTCACGCCCTCCCGTTAGCTCGATGGGAGTGTAAATTTGAGCCATGGCACTGCTGGCACTGGCCAATCCGATGGTCAGTAATGTCGTGGGAATCAATAGGGCGTGGCGTACCATTTTTCTAGATTGCTTCATGATTGGGATAAAAATGGGTCATTCAGATTGTGACATTATGCACTAAGCTTCGGTTTCGTGATATCGCTAAACCAGCTTGTAAAGTTGATTAACTAGCTAATTTGCTTGAAAGCAGTCCTCGGATGACTTGCTTATTAAAGTGCTCAGATTTTAAAGTGCTCAGATTTTTGTAATCTGTACCATTGGTTGTGCTGAAACAGGTAGAGTCCTAAGTGTATGCCGTGGAAAAAGCCTACTATGCCCCGTTCTGAGTTCAGCTCTGCTCTGTCGGAGAGTCATGCGCATCCAGCCTTACGGAGACTACGCAATCTGAGTCATGTTTTGGATAATGCGATCGCAATTCCTGGTCTCAACTACCGGGTAGGTCTAGACCCCCTGTTCGGCCTCCTGCCCGGTGGCGGCGACCTAATGGCAGGGCTAATTTCCATCTACGTCGTAGCTGAAGCTGCTCGGATAGGGGTTCCGGCCGCCACCCTAGGCCGCATGGGATTGAACATCTTAACCGAGGTGCTCGTAGGGGCAGTACCCATGATTGGCGACCTATTTGACGTTGTCTGGAAAGCCAATGCCCGCAATGTCGATTTACTAGAGCGGCATCTGCGCGATCCCATCCCTAGTCGTCGGGCCGATAAGCTCTTTGCCATCGTCTTAATTGCAGGCTTATTAGGTGTGATCCTAGGGGCCGCAACCCTATCATTCCTGTTTGTGCGTTGGCTCCTGCAGCTGTAAGATGAAAAGCTTGGTTGTATTCCAGCTGCCATCTGAGGTTTTCCCTACGCAAAAACTACAGCGGTTGGATGTATAGCGAGTTTATTCCATAGGCCTGCAGGATAGAAGAATTCCATGGTTGGAGCAGTCGATTTTGTAGCCGACATAACCCAGGGCAGTACGGGGCAGGATGTAACGCTCGACTTCAAAGTCCCCGATCCCAGCGACACCAGTATCTCAGAACAAGATTTTAGTGATCAGATCAACATCGCTTGGCAGGTTTGCGATCGCTTTGATCTCCAAACCGACATCTGGCGTGGTCGTATTCTCAGAGCCGTCCGCGATCGTGAAAAACACGGCGGTGACAGTCGTGGCACTGGGTTTCTCAACTGGTTGAAAGATCGAGAAATTAGCAAGAGTCAGGCCTATGCACTGATCGAGCTGGCCAATAGCGCTGACGAACTGCTCAACGAGGGGCTACTCAATGAAGAGTCCGTCAACCAGTTTAGTAAACGGGCCTTTTTAGAAACTGCCCAGGCCGCTCCAGAAGTCCAGCAAATGGTGACCGAAGCCGCCCGCCGAGGCGAACACATCACCCGCAAAGAGGTCAAACACTTAGCAGATGAATGGACGGCCATGACCTCAGATCTGATTCCAGAAGCAGTCCGAGAAAAAGCGGCTAACAACACTATCCCTACCCGCTACCTCACCCCCTTGGTTAAGGAAATGGAAAAACTTCCCCCTAGCCATCAAAACACCCTGCGCGAAGAAGCCGCTCGCAATCCCGATGTGGACACCCTAAAGCAGATCACCTCTGAAGCTCGCTATCTGTCCAAATACATCGCTGCCGCGAGCCAAGTACAAACGCTCGATCCAGATATCGTTAATTTAGAACAAGCCCTGGAAGAAGCCCTGAGAGTCGGTTGCTTAAACTCCACAGCAGACTTAGTCAATCAAGCAACACAGCTAGAGCAGGCTACCGCCAAACTCTACACGGCCTGGCGACGACTCAACAAATTAGCCGAGCGGGTCTATGTGGACAGTGGCGAAAGCACCCCCCAGTTACGAGCCCTACTCAGTGCCCTAGCCCCTCTGACCAACGAAATCATTGAAATCCAGCTGGGCAGCACCAATAGTCCTTCTACCAAAACCATCCGCATCCAAGTCTTGGGGGAAATCGAATAGAGTAGTTCAGTCTGTTCATACGAATTGACATCAATCTAGACATCAATCCGATAGATAAAAATCTTAAATAGATCAACTTGGAACACTTACAGAGCAATAGCGTGACGCCACTTTAACTGTACTTCTAGGTATTTTTACAATCCTGATTAGGTGTAAAGTGTGAAATCAGATGTCAATATATAAGTTACCCGCAGCAATTGTGCTAGGCCATGGCTTAGATAGAGGCAGTGAGTGGTTTTATAATGCAGGAATTGGACAAATATGCCGCAGCTTGAGGCCAGCCCAGCGCTCGACTTCCAAAGTGAAGCGTACAAGGATGCATACAGTCGCATCAACGCAATCGTCATTGAAGGGGAACTAGAAGCTAACGATAACTATAAGAAGTTGGCTGAATATCTCAGCGAGCACAAGGAAGAGCTGCTTAAGCTAGCTCGTATGGAAAATCGTCACATGAAGGGTTTCCAAGCCTGTGGTAAGAATCTTAATGTGACACCTGACATGGGATTCGCCAAGGAGTTCTTTGCAAAACTACACGATAATTTTAAGCAGGCTTGGGATCAAGGACAGGTGGTAACTTGCCTACTGATTCAGTCTTTGATTATCGAGACCTTTGCCATTGCTGCGTATAACATTTACATTCCTGTTGCAGATGACTTTGCACGGAAGATCACCGAAGGTGTGGTGAAAGACGAATATATGCACCTGAACTTTGGTGAAGAATGGCTCAAAGCAAATTTTGAGACTGCCAAAGCTGAGCTAGAGGAAGCTAATCGTCAAAATTTGCCCCTAGTATGGCAAATGCTTAACCACGTCGCCGAAGACGCTGCCGTCCTAGGTATGGAAAAAGATGCTCTGGTTGAGGACTTTATGATTACCTACGGTGAAGCGCTTGGCAATATTGGATTCACCAGTAGGGAAGTGATGCGACTTTCAGCCCAAGGCTTAGCCATGGCCTAAGTCTTGTCCGATTCCAAAAGGGGTTGATCCTAGGATCAACCCCTTTTGCTATAACTCCCCATGGTTTGGCATGGACCGTATGGCTGTAACATTTTGTTGTAGCCTTATTCTCTAAGGTTATCTTCTTCTATAGAAACGTCCCAAATGTTTGGCTTAATCGGACACCTCACCAATTTAGAACACGCCCAAGCGGTCGCCCGTGATTTGGGATATCCAGAATATGGCAGCCAGGGCTTGGACTTTTGGTGCAGTGCACCTCCCTTTGTGGTCGAGGACATCAAGGTGACCAGTGCCACTGGCCAAGTAATTGAAGGACGGTATGTTGAGTCATGCTTTTTGCCAGAGATGCTGGCAACGCGACGCATCAAAGCTGCCACTCGCAAAATTTTGAACGCCATGGCCCATGCCCAGAAAATGGGCATTAACATCACAGCGTTAGGTGGATTTTCCTCCATTATTTTTGAAAATTTTAAGCTCGATCAGATCCGCCGAATTCGGAATTTAGAGCTTGACTTTCATCGGTTTACCACTGGCAATACCCACACCGCCTATATTATTTGTCAGCAAGTTGAACAGGCGGCTCCCAAATACGGCATTGATCTTTCTAAAGCAACCGTAGCCGTTTGCGGTGCCACTGGAGATATCGGTAGTGCCGTCTGTCGCTGGCTCAGTCAAAACACTGGGGTGAAAGATTTATTGCTAGTTGCTCGCAACCGCGAGCGACTAGACAACCTTAAAGACGAAATTGGTATGGGCACAATTATGGGTCTAGAAGAAGCTCTGCCCATGGCTGACGTGGTTGTTTGGGTGGCTAGCATGCCCAAGGGGATTGACATTGACCCCAGTACTTTAAAGCAGCCCTGTTTGATGGTGGACGGTGGTTATCCCAAAAATATTAGCAGTCAGTTTAGCCAGCCCGGCATCCATGTGCTCAAGGGGGGCATTGTGGAGCATAGCCTCGACATTGATTGGCGCATTATGCACATTGTTGCTATGGATGTCCCCGCCCGCCAACTGTTCGCCTGCTTTGCCGAATCAATGATACTGGAATTTGAAAAATGGCACACTAATTTCTCTTGGGGGAGAAATCAAATCACCCTTGAGAAGATGGAGCAAATTGGTGCAGCGTCTGTAAAACATGGCTTTCGACCTTTGCTAACAACTTAAATTAAGCGGCTCATTAATACTGACAATTGTTCTCTATGGTTAGAATGCATTTTGGTGTGCAGTTTGCGATAGGGTGGAATAATTGCTGGAGTACCTAAACCTGTTATGGCAACAACAGAACGCAGGCCTATTTTGCTTGACTTTGAGAAGCCATTGGCTGAATTAGAGTCTCGAATTTTACAAATACGTGCCCTGGCTGAAGACAACGATGTCGATGTTTCAGCACAAATCCAGCAGTTGGAGTCAAGGGCGCAGCAGCTGCGGCAAGAGATTTTTACGAGTCTGACCCCTGCTCAACGCATTCAGGTCGCTCGGCATCCGCGTCGACCCAGCACCCTAGATTATATCCAGGCAATCTCTGACGAATGGATAGAACTTCATGGTGATCGCCGTTCAGGAAAAGATGATTTAGCCTTAGTGGGTGGCATTGCTCGATTTCATGGCCATTCAGTCGTGATGCTGGGCCATCAAAAGGGTCGGGATACCAAAGATAACGTTGCTCGCAATTTTGGCATGGCATCCCCTGGTGGCTACCGTAAAGCCATGCGATTGATGGAGCATGCTAATCGTTTTAAAATGCCAATCTTCACTTTTATCGATACCCCTGGCGCTTGGGCTGGTTTAGAAGCTGAGCAACTAGGTCAAGGTGAAGCTATTGCCTATAATCTGCGGGAAATGTTCCGTCTGGATAGCCCTATTATTTGTACGGTGATTGGAGAAGGCGGTTCTGGTGGTGCATTGGGTATCGGTGTAGGTGACCGGCTTTTAATGTTTGAACATTCTGTCTATACTGTGGCCAGCCCTGAAGCCTGTGCGGCAATTTTGTGGAAGGATTCATCCCGAGCTGCTCAAGCTGCCGAAGCGCTCAAAATTACCGCTTGGGATTTGAAAAATCTGGGTATTTTAGACCAGCTACTACCTGAACCCACCGGGGGCGCCCACGCAAGCCCAATTGAAGCTGCTGAAGGTCTACAGGCCGCCCTTTTAGAAAATCTTGAGGCTTTGTTAGCTATACCTCCAGAGCAGCGGCGGAAAGATCGCTATCGTAAGTTTCGTCAGATCGGTGTCTTCTCCGAAGCCGCTTAAGAGGAGCTACCCATGGTTGAAATGCCAAGAAGTCAATATTCTATATTGCGGACAACAATAGTAACAGGCTCAAAATACGACTTTAGACTCTGCTGTACATTCATTGCGTCTTGATTCTAAGCAAGATTAATGAGAGCCCCATAAGTTGTTGCACTGCAGATGCATGCTCTATGGAGCAATCACTCGGCTGCGACCTCAAAACTCTCTCCAAATAAAATACCCCCATTCTTTGTAACATTTGTTAATATTATTGAATGTGTATATTCCTTTTGTAGATCTTCCTCAAACCCTCCATTAATGAACATTGCTCCTAACCAGCGTGCTTTGATTACAGGTGCTAGTACTGGCATCGGTCGGTCGACCGCTTTGGCTTTTGCCCAGGCTGGATTCGACGTGGCACTGGTGAGTCGCTCAGCAGCCAAACTTCAGGCATTGGTTAATGAAATCGGTGCGATTTCGACTGTGAAAGCCAAGAGCTTTCCCATCGATTTGAGTGTGACTGATCAAGTTAAATTCAAGATCGCAAATTTGTTAGAGCAGTTTGGTCCTGTCGATGTGTTAGTTAACAATGCTGGCATGGGCTATACGGGGGCATTGAATCAGATGCCGCTGGATGACTGGTGCAGGGTGATGGATCTCAATGTGACTAGCATTTTTCAATGCATTCAGGCAGTCCTTCCAGGGATGCGTGAGCAGAGTCGCGGCATGATTATTAATGTCGCCTCGGTGGCAGCCCGGCAAGCTTTTCCTGAGTGGGGTGCCTACGGCGTTAGTAAAGCTGCTGTTGTGGCCTTATCAAAGGCCATTTCGGTTGAAGAGCGAGGTCATGGTATTCGAGTGGTTACCATTTTGCCTGGGGCTGTCAACACTCCTCTGTGGGATACGGATACTGTCCAAGCGGACTTTGATCGTTCGGGCATGCTCACACCTGAGCTAGTTGCCAATGCAATTCTGCAAACAGCTCTTTTGCCCCTTGGTGCTGTGGTCGAAGAGCTAACCATCATGCCCAGCGGAGGAACCCTGTGATTCCCTAAAAACAATTTTCTCTAGGTCAGGAAAACTTGGCCTCGCTTTAGTTGACTATTTGCACATTAATTTATCTACACCATGGTCATTTCAACTGACGGTTCCAACAGTAACGGTCTGCTCAACGTTAAGTCATTAGAAGCTGCCGTACGTCCTGATCGTTCGAAAACTAAAGGGCACGAGGCATTATTGCATGAGCCTTCTGCTGACAACAGCAAATTAATGGAAGCTGTTCATACGATGTTGTCTGAACTGGGGGAAGACCCCGACCGCGAAGGTCTGCTTAAAACGCCGAAGCGGGTAGCCGAAGCGATGCGTTTTCTGACCCAGGGCTACACCCAATCCTTAGAGACCATTGTCAATAATGCCATCTTTGATGAAGGTCATAATGAAATGGTATTGGTGCGGGACATCACTTTCTTTAGCCTGTGCGAACATCATATGCTGCCCTTTATGGGGCGAGCCCATGTTGCCTACATTCCTAACCAAAAGGTCGTAGGGCTGAGTAAATTAGCCCGCATTGTTGAGATGTATTCCCGACGACTGCAGGTTCAGGAGCGGCTAACCCGCCAGGTGGCGGAAGCTCTTAACGAAGTACTAGAACCCCAAGGGGTGGCGGTTGTCATGGAAGCCAGCCACATGTGTATGGCCATGCGTGGTGTTCAGAAGCCTGGTTCATGGACCGTGACTAGTGCCATGCTCGGTATTTTTCAAGATGAGCAAAAGACTCGCGAAGAGTTTCTCAGCCTCATTCGTCATCAGCCCGCATTTTCTAATTATTAGCACTGCATTGGCACCATAGGGTGCAGATGCCCTGCAGAGGTAGTGTTTTATGCACTACCTCTGCAGGGCTAATGGGTAGAACCATGGGAGAAATCTGAAAAAAATAACCTACTCAGACTTGCTCGGGGAAAAGCAACGCTAAAGTGAGGTGGACGTGGTCATAGGGAACCATTCCTGCATACCATGTTCTATTGAACCAATGTGTTGCTGAACAGCAAGTTGCTCTGCTCACACCCTCAATGATGATTTATTAGGAGTAAAGCGAAGCCCATGAGTCCCCTGAATGTTGAAACTACTGGTGAAACCATTAACGCCGGTACTGAAACCTTTGAAGCTAGTCACGTCGATGTGATTGAAACGGTTATTGCTAGCCTAGATCAGGGGGGTAATGCCATGGTTAGCCGTGATGATGATGATGGCTATCTTTGGAAGTTTACCTACGGTAGTGTGGCGGTATATGTGCAGCTGACGGGTAGCGGTGAGGAAGATACTTTAACGGTTTGGTCTCCCGTTTTAAAGCTACCGGTGAAAGATCAAACGGGCTTAATGGCAGAGTTATTGGCCATGAACTGTGGTGAAACCTTTGAGGCCTGTTTTGGTATTTCCAATCAAGAGGTTTTAGTTTTGGCTAGTCGGATTCTGGCGGATCTTAACGCAGGTGAAATTTCGCGGCTGATGACTATCGTTGCCACCATTGCTGATGAGCAGGATGACGTTCTACAGGAGAAATATCCTGCGGGTTAAGTCAGCATGGTCACACCATGGCGGCTGATTTTGCCGATAGAGGCTTCAGGGGAAACCCAGATGGCGATTGACGAGTGGCTTTTGGAGCAACATCGTCTAGGGGAAGGTCCTGCCTGTTTGAGGTTTTATACGTGGGCTCCCATCGCCATTTCCTTGGGGTATCATCAGCGCCACTACCCAGAGCATTGGCACAACTTGCAATGGAATAATCAGACTATAGAGCTGGTGAGGCGGCCCAGCGGTGGTCGAGCCGTTCTACATCAGGGGGATTTAACCTATAGCCTGATTACTTCTGGCCACAGGGGACGCCGGCGCGAGGTTTATGCCGATTTATGTAAGTTTTTGATAGATGGGTGGCTTAGTCTGGGCATTACCCTACACCTAGGATCAGAGCAGCATAGCTATCAGCGTTCGGCGAACTGTTTTGGTACGGCCACAGCCGCAGACCTGGTTATGGGTAATGGTTATAAGGTGATTGGCAGTGCTCAGCTATATCGCGATCGCTGTATTTTGCAACATGGTTCCATACGGCTGATGCCAGATCCAGTGCTAGTTGAGCAGGTGTTTGGTCAGCAGATCAGGCCTCCCAGGGATTTAATGGCTGTGCAGCCTAATGATGTGGTGGAAGCCTTGATCACCTCGGCTCAGCGTATTTTTGGCATTCAGTTTCAGATGCAACCGCTATCGTATCAGGAAGAGCAACAGGCCTTGGCTTGGGTAAGGGCTAAGGCAACCAGCACCTAGCCACCAGAAGGCTGAGTCTTATTGTTCGCTAACGGGACTCCATGGCTGGATGGCGGGCAATTGTATAGAACCCTTTTCAGGCTTCCCATGCCACTGCAGGAGTTGGGTGTCTTCAAAATGTTCAAATGAACGGACAAATAGGCTGGTCAGCGAGATGCTGACTAGCGGCACGATGGTGGGTAGCCAATAGCTGTAACCAAAGGCCACAACGACTAAACTGCTCCAGACACCAGTGAGGGTAAGACTTGCCAGAAGCTGAACTCGTAAACAACGATAAAACATCCAATAGCTTGTGGCTGGGCTAAGCAACGCTACCATCATCCATATGGGCCAATCAACGGGTCGCAAATAGTTTTGGGTTAATAAATTATTAGCCGCAGCCATGTGTTGATACACACCTGTTGCGGTCTGATCGTAAGGCGTCGCAATGTCGTCTAGACCGACACCTGTAAAACCAATAAAAACAATTTTGTTGGTGAAGGTAGTTGCCGGAACCTGGCCTGTCAATACATCTACAAATGAGTAATGAGGCGCATTTTCGACAAAGCCAGGCCAGTTTAACCACAAGGGGTGGTTCAGGTTAGGCATAGCCCAGGAATCAGATTGTTTCAGTTTGTAGCGCTGTACAGCTGAAAGGCTTAATGCTGGTGTGCCGTTCACCTTAGGACGATAGGTACGGGAAATACTGTCGGTATCATCAAGGCTGTGGATATGTCCTGTTGCGATCGCACCCTCCACCAACTTTGCATTAGGGCCAATGACTCCCCGCTGGGCGTCCCATGCTGTCGCCACCACCACATCCCCATGGCGAGCCATGGCTTTGACCAGGGCGGCATCATCTTCACTCGGTTCAGCAAAGAGAATATCAAAGGCAATCACACTAGGGTTAGCCGGAGTAATTTGATCGAGCAGCTCAGTATAGTAATGGCGGGGCCAAGGAAATTGGCCCATTTCAGCCAAACTACTAGCATCGATTTCAATCAGAACTACCCGATCGTCCCATGGTTGCTCTCCCCTGATTTGAAATAGGGACCGGTAGATCTTGTGCTCTAGGGGTTGCACTAGGCCGACGCGAGCCGCCATGAGGGTGAGCCCTGCCGCCAAAAGTCCAGGCAGCAACCGCCACCCAGATGTAGATACCCAATGTTTCATAAAAAGCCTTTCTGGGGTAAGGCGCGATGATCGCCAACCGCCCCACTATTTCAACTATGACAATACGTTAACTGCCACCGTATAAAGCAACCAATGGACAAAGCGCTGAAAGTTAGCTGAGATGCCTATAAGCTCCTAGTGGCCTTATGTTCATACATTGTTAGCACCGAGAAAACCGTGAATAGTTACCAAAAAATAGGACGAATTGCTGAAAACACACGACTTTGAACCCGTATGGGCGCTATTTATACGGATATATTTTTGTTTTTAGGAACTACTCTGAATTTTTAGCGATAGCCGCTAGCTGTAGCCCAGATGGATAGGTGCCATCTTCCTTAATGCGATCAATAATCGCTTCTGAAATGGGAAAATTCAGCCGTTTAGCCAAAGCCCGCACCACATCCCCTCGGTCGATGGTGCCGGCTACGGCATCCGCTGGGGAAAGTACGGTAATTCGTCGCAGCTCATTTTCTTCTAAATCCGTAATCACCTTTGATAGGGGCGTTTCTTCCCTGACATAGGGCTGATCTAGCAACGGATGGGCGACTTCATCTAGGGTGCGGATCTCCCATTGACTGCGCTCAATCTGGCGCAAGTCATCTAGGGATACCATGCCTCGATAGCGACCGTTGGAAGCCGCGAAATAGACGCTGGATTTGCCTGCATGGAGCAGTTGATCATCGGCAAATGCTCGCAATGTCATCCGGCCATCAATTACCTTAAATTCCCTGACGCTGGCATCTTTAGCTTTGAGACTAGCAATGGCGTCCTGTAAATCACTGACTCGGTTATAGGCTCCCGCATTGCGCACTGCAAACCATCCCAACAGGGACAACCACAGGAATTGGAATTGTTGGGTGGTCAAATAGGCGTAAATGCCGATCGTAATCGCCATCCATCCTAAAAGCTGACCCACCCGAGCCGCCCAGCGCACTCCTTGGGCTCGGCTACCGGTCATTTTCCAAACAGCTGCTTTGAGCACCTGACCACCATCTAGGGGCAGTCCTGGAATGAGGTTAAATAGGGTGAGGACAAGGTTGATGCGGGCAATTGTTCCCACCACTAATACCACCACTGGTTGACTTGGCAATATCTGCAACGCCAGGGAGAGGGCCACAAATAGGAAAAAGCTGACTAGGGGGCCTGCGATCGCAACCTGAAATGCTTGACCTGGAGTTTTTGACTCCTTATCGATGGAAGCAATGCCCCCAAACAAGAATAGGGTAATTGAGTTTACTTGGATGCCCTGGCGCTTAGCCACTAGGCTATGGCCCAATTCGTGGAGCAGCACGGAGCCAAACAAAAGGAGCGCCATTACTAACCCGACCACCGCTGCCATGGGAAAGGAAAAACCATCGCTATGCAGATCGCTCCCATAGGCAAACGTCATCAGTAGCACAATAAAGAACCACGAGTTATCAACGAATAGGGGGATGCCAAAAATCGTGCCAATGCGCCAACCGGATTGCATAGTGATATACCTTTGATATGCCTAGAAAACTAGGGACAGGATTATGAGCATAGTCCTACTAAAAGCCTACTCAATCACGCCCCATCCAGAACTGTAAGTTTTCGTCAGGTAAACCCAGGGGGTTTCCTAGGATGTGCTAGCCCTAAAAAGCAACTTGAATCTCAAGCACTGACTTCATTTTAATGAGGGGTTTACAAATGTCGTTACAGGATATCCGAATCTTTTTTAATCATTATCAATGCGGGTTAAGATTTGCGGTCTGACCAAACCAGACCAAGCGGTTGCGATCGCAACCATGGGAGCATCAGTTTTAGGCTTTATTTGCGTCCAACAATCGCCACGCTACGTGTCCCCAGACACCATCCAAGCAATTGTCAAAGCGCTTCCTCCCATAGATTGCTTTGGTGTTTTTGCCGATGCCTCCATCAAACAAATCCAGCAAACGGTCGCCCTTGGACAACTGAGCGGCGTACAACTCCACGGCCAAGAATCCCCCGACTATTGCCAGCAGGTCCGGCGGGTGTTGCCCCAGGTAGAGATCATTAAAGCCCTGCGCCTTCGACATCCACAGGACCTAGACCGGTTACAGGACTACACCCCTTATGTAGATACATTTTTACTGGACGCCTATCATCCAGAACAGCTGGGCGGCACCGGACACACCCTAGACTGGCAAGCGCTGCAAACATTTCACCCTGAAAAACCCTGGTTTTTAGCGGGGGGCCTACGTCCCGACAATGTGGCTCAGGCCCTATCCATCCTGTCACCCCAGGGGATTGACCTCTCCAGTGGAGTAGAATACGCCCCTGGAGACAAGGACCTAGCCCAGGTAGCTCAACTGCTAGCAACCGTTAAAACCATCACAGGAGATGAACCCACGACCCCCTAGCCAGCCTGTAGACCTGACCCAATTAGAATACTCAGAGGAAAATTGAGACATTTGTAACAAAACATCTCCGAGCCTAAATCTTGATTACAGAATATCCTGGTTGCTTCATATGGCCTGAGAGCTGGTGATAAATTAAGCCTCAGTAACGTTTAGTCGTTCCTGCTTGTTTACCCAGCTGCACCCTATGTACAACGCCCAAAAAGACTGGTTAGGTGCATTTATAATTGCTGCCCTCGGTGCAGGCATCATCACATCGTTTGCTGTCAGCCAAGGCCAAAATCCCTTGATTGCCCTGGGGATTACAGGTTTTGCCTCTGCTGCCGCTGTGCTCCTTGACCACTTCTGCTAGTTGCTAGGAAACGGTCTTGCCTTTTTTAGCCCCGAGCAATGAATGATTCCTGTCCAGCCAGTAGTTTGCACTGCTGGCTTTTTCATGGGGCAAATGCTCACAACCTAGGCAAACCTAGCTTGTATAACCACATCATCAAAGTCCATATCCCCGCCGCCAGAAAGATCTTCAAAGCCAAAGGTGTTATTGCCCAAGAGTCGAACATGATCCGTGCCATCCCGATTGCCCAAGGTATGGGTGAAGTAAATGGCCGGGTCATTCGCCCCATTCCCATCCAATAAGTCAGCCATCGTGCCATCGACGATCAAAAATGTAGACAGCAACTGGCCACCTAAAACCTCAGCGGTATAACTCACGGTTTTCCCATGGGTGCCTGTTAGGTCTAAGTCTAACCGTTGAGCCAAGGCTGCCTGGGCGTAGCCAGCATCCCCAGGGTTCAGCAACAATCCTAGGGAGTCCCGCACCTGACCCTGCTCGTTTTCAACGACAAATAGACCCGCCACACTATCCAATGCTGCTTCCCGGAACACATCTATCGTGGCCGTCAGGCTCCCTGTTTCCGTCCGCAGATCAATCAGTTCAGAATCGGGGCTAAGACCCTGGAGTCCTGTGCCAATCGGGACAACGTCACCCACCACGGCCTTGATCACCAGCTGATCAAAGGAGCCAGTTTGGCCTTGGCGGAACCCAACCTGCACGGCCCCAGTACTTAACGCTTGCTGCTCGACGAGCTCTGACTGGCTGTTAACCTCCGTGAGGGTAATCGTTCCCCCCATTCCCCGACGCAGGCTATCGAGACTGCCGTCATGGATGACGGCAAACTGCAACACTGTGCCCGCTGTCGCTGTCATGGTCCGACTGGTGGCTAGAGCAGGAATCTCCCCTGATTCAAGGGTGGAAAAAACTACCTGGGCTGCAGCTAGGACCGCATCTAAATAACCTGGGTCCTTGGGGGTGAGTCCGTTGACGCCACCATTGGTATCTGTGGCAAATAGAATGATTTCCTTCACCTGCTCGGAGGCATTTTGGCTAATGGAAAATTCGATTAAAACATCGCCACTGCCGCCAACAGCCAACCTTGCCCCTTGGGGGGTGAGACTCGCTGGTACTGGAGTCACAGGAACTGGGGACGTTGGATTAGTTGGGCTAACCGGATCATCGTCATCCTGATTGGTTACGGACACCGGCACCGGCAGCAACGTACTGTAGCGAGTATCTGTACTGGTGACACTGGTGTTAATAATATAGGCGGCATCGCCATCGTCATCGCCATCATCAACGCCAGTGATGGTGACGGTTTGCGGTGTATTCCAATTAGTTGTCGTAAAGGTAATACTGGGTGTTACGGTCCCTTCACTCAGATCATCACTAGTAAAACCAAGGGTTACAGTATTTGCCGGCTGACTGGCTAATACGGCCGTGAAGGTGGCTAGGCCTCCTGTTTCTGTCGTGATCAGACCCGTCGTTGGGGTCAGATTAATGGCCGGGGTCGGGACGACCTGGCTTTCCACGGCACCAATATCGACTGTCGTACCTACAATCCGATCAAAGGGAAAACCTCGCTGATCCAAGGGAATCGCCTCTGCACTATCACCATCACCATCTAGGTCAAAGGTATCTATTGGTAGAACACCTGGGCCTGCATCGATCACGGGGCTAGCATTTTGGGGTGCATGGGTTTGGGTAAAACCACCGTTGGCTTGCAGCGCTCCCAATTGTGGATTTAAAGCAACTGCACTAGTCCCGACTTGATCACTCTTAATGCCATTGGTAAAGCCAGTAGCATTGCCACCGTTACCGATGAAGTTATTGCCACCGGAGACCGTGGTACCCCTGCTACTCAGAAAATTGATATCAGCAATGTCGTCATTACCAACGTTATTGGCGATGATACTGCTAGTGACGGTAACGCCTCCAAAGTTGGCAATACCACCGCCACTATTTCCCATAGCCTTGTTGTTGATCACGGTGCTATGGGAAATAGTGGCGGTGGCTGCACCAACCACCACGGGAAGACCGCTAGTACTAAGCCTGACTGTGTTCGCTAGGCCACCCCCTCCCCTAGTGGCTGTATTGCCACTGAGGGTACTGTTGGTGAAATTTAATGTGCCGTCGTTACGAATACCACCACCATTCGGTGCGCTATTGCCGCTGAATGTACTACTAACAACAGTGACTAGGGACCCAACGGTGTTTAAGAGACCGCCACCGCCGCTGGTGGTGCTAGTGCCAAGGGCCGTGTTGTTAATAATGCTGCTATTGATAATGGTTAGTTGGCCATTATTACGGATGCCACCGCCATCATCAGCTGCCTGATTATTTTGAACAATAATGTTTTGTAGGGTTAAGAGACCATTGCCCTGGTTGTAAACTCCACCACCGTCATCATTGGAGTTACCGTTTTGAATAATTACCCCATCGATCAGAGCAGCGGTGGCGGTACTTTGGGTGGTAACGACCGTATGGTTGACATTGCTACCGGTGAGAATCGTTTGATTGATGACCCAATCACGCTGATTGCGGTCTGTTTCTGTGCCGCTAAAGCCCCCATAGAGTTTCAGGGCTCGATTAACGGTAAAGGTATCGTTCGGATTATTGCCGGGGGTGTAGGTGCCCTGGGTGATCCAAATTTCATCACCTGGGTTGGCAAAGGTTAGGGCTGTCTGCAAACTAGTGGCTGTATTCCAAGAAGCACCGGTATTGCTATTGGGGGCATTCGCTGTAACGTGAAAAATAGCCATAGTGTACTAGCCAGACGGAATAAAAAGAAGGGCCGATGGGCGTTAGAGTTCCCAAATCAGGGCCTCCCTAGATCCCGATAAAAAACCGACGATAGTGGTTTATCGTCGGCAAGGAAAGTGTTTTGTTGTAGGAAATATGAGCTGTTGCAGAACTTAGTTCAGCGCTTCTAGGTAGTCGCGAACGCGATTACGTCGCTTGGGCTGACGCAGCTTTTGCAATGCCTTGGACTCAATTTGACGGACACGCTCACGGGATAATTCCAGGGTGCGGCCAATTTCAGCCAGGGAGTAGGGCACTCCATCCCCTAGGCCAAAGCGAAGACGAATGACTTCTTGCTCCCGGGTAGTGAGGTCAGAGAGTAACTGATGTAAGTCGCGGCGGAGGGCATCCCGAACGGCTAGCTCTTCAGGAGAAAGGGCATCGGTCTCTAGGAGATCTCCGAGTTCCGTATCTCGCTCTTTGCCGACCTTAGTTTCTAGGGAAATGGACCGGGGCACCTTGAGCAGCACTTCTCGCACCTGGGGCGCTGTCATGTTTAGCTCGCGGGCGATATCTTCCACGGTGGCCGTACGGCCTTGGGTCTGGGAGATTTTGCGCTGGGCTTTTTTGATTTTGTTGAGTTTTTCGGTAATGTGGACCGGCAGGCGAATGGTCCGACTCTGGGTTGCGATCGCACGGGTAATACCCTGACGAATCCACCAGTAGGCATAGGTACTAAAGCGATAGCCCTTGGTGGGGTCAAACTTCTCCACTGCCCGTTCGAGCCCCAGGGTGCCTTCCTGAATCAGATCCAGCAGCTCTAGGCCACGGTTTTGATATTTCTTCGCCACCGACACAACCAGACGCAGGTTCGCCTTAATCATGTGCTCCTTAGCCCGCACACCTTCAGTACAGGCTGCGTCCAAGTCTTCAACGGATAGCCCAACGGTTTCGGCCCACTGACGCTTCCCGGCCTGGAGGGTAGGCTTGAGTTCTGTAACATGAATGTCGCATTCCTTGGCTAGGCGTTCCAGGGAGGGCCGATGGCCCAACTGGGCCGTGATGCGATCGCGGGTCTCTAGGAGGACGACATAGTTAGCGAGAATCCCATCTTGGTTCTCAGCGGCCTGTTTGCGCTCTTCCAAAAGCTTCATATAGCCTTGGACTAATTGCGCTTCCGCCACCTCTTCGTCTCTCTCCAAAAGACGTACACGGCCGATTTCTTGTAAATAGAGACGAACCAAATCGGTGGTCCGTCGCCCTGCGGCGACGGCCAACTTATCAACGTCTAAGTTATCTACAGTGCCATCATCATCTTTCGATAGCAGCATTTTGATATCAGTATCGCTGGGCTCATCCTGAACAGGATCCAGCAAAGCGAGAGCAACAGAGCTGGGGGCTGCCAAATCAGCATCTGCAGTGGATTGATAAGACGTTGCATCCATAACCATGGGCGGTGTAACTCTAAAAACAGTCAAGGCCGTCTAGCCCTCGTAAATGTAGTGTGCCCGAGCTAAGAGATCGGAGAACAGTCCACAAAACTTGGGGGTTGCTCCAAATGCGAACCTTTTGAGCTAGATTGATGCACCCATACTTAGCGTAGGGGGCGGTTGTTAAAGCCCAAGTGACTCACATCAAGGTGATGTTAGGATCTACATCACTCAGCGAACCGATTCCGAGCGATCTCATCATTAAGATTGCGCCGCAGGCCCTATATAACTAAATATCAACCTCTCTCACCGTCCTGATCCGGATTAGTCCAGGTTTTTCAGTGGCACAGCAAAACCAGAAATGTCCTGACGCATTCAGGCATAAGAACATGGGATTATCTCGGTCAGCAGTGACTTTCAGAAAGAACCCCAAGCACCAGACACCAGGGAGCAACCGGCGAAAATCTCACCAGAGCTTTATCTCCAATGTCCGTTTTGTGACGTTTGCTTTATGTATAGCCAGTTAGACTAGCTGTCCCTGCTTCCTAAAGAGTTAGCTTTCGTCAATTACCGCTTTCCGATCGAGCAGTAGCAGATTGCGCAACTGGTCTGTATCCAGCTCTGTTAACCATTGTTCACCAGCTCCAACCACCTGTTCTGCCAGCGCTTTTTTGCTTTCAATCATGTCGTTGATGCGCTCCTCAAGGGTGCCGCTACAGACAAATTTATGCACCTGTACGTTGCGGGTCTGGCCAATGCGAAACGCTCTATCCGTGGCCTGATTTTCGACGGCGGGATTCCACCAGCGATCAAAGTGAAAGACATGGTTTGCCCGGGTGAGGTTTAGACCCACCCCTCCAGCTTTGAGCGAAAGAATAAATAGTTTGGGCCCGTTGGGATCCTGCTGAAATCGATCCACCATTGCTTCACGGGCGGGCTGAGACGTGCTGCCATAGAGAAACATGGCCTCTTCCCCCAGATGTTCTTTGAGGTGATCCTTTAGCAAATTGCCCCACTCGGCAAATTGGGTAAATATCAAGGCCCGATCACCTTCTGAAATCACCTCTTCGAGCATCTCATTCAACCGTTGCAGCTTGGCAGAACGCCGTTGCTTGCCTAAGGACTCCTGCTTCAGATAGTGGGCCGGATGGTTACAGATTTGCTTGAGTTTGACCAATAGGCCTAAAATCATTCCTCGCCGCTGTACGCCATCCGCTTCGTCAATGTTGACTAGGGCCTCATCCACCGTTTTTTGATATAGGCGGGCCTGTTCGGCAGATAAGCCACAGAAAACGGTCATTTCCTGCTTCTCGGGCAAGTCCTGAATGATGCTGCGATCGGTTTTGAGTCGCCTCAAAATAAATGGCTGTACCAACCCCCGCAAGGTGCGTAATGAATCGGTATCGCCATAGCGCTCAATAGGTGTGGCAAAGCGCCGCTGAAAGAAGTTTTTTGGTCCCAGATAGTTGGGATTCAAAAAATCCATAATGGACCACAGTTCAGCTAACCGATTCTCTACCGGGGTACCGGTGAGGGCAATGCGAAAGTCACTGTTCAGTTCCCGCACCGCCTTCGACTGCATAGCATCCGAGTTCTTAATATTCTGGGCTTCATCCAGCACCAGCCCCTGCCAATCTACTCGCTTTAATTCTTTGAGATCTCGATAGACCAGGGTGTAACTGGTAATGACCAGATTGGTTCCCTGGGCTTGCTTGGTAAACGTCGTTCCCTTAGGGCGCTTATCACCGTGGTAAATCAACGTTGTTAACTCTGGGCCAAAGCGGTTGACTTCTCGCTGCCAGTTGCTGAGTACCGATGTGGGACACACGAGCAAAATGGGTTTAGTTAACAGGCCCTCTTGTTTCAGGTGGAGTAGAAATGCAATCAGTTGGATAGTTTTACCCAAACCCATGTCGTCAGCTAGACAAGCCCCCAATCCCCACTGTTCCAGAAATGATAGCCAGGAAACCCCGCGCGCTTGATAGGGACGCAACTTCCCTTTAAAGCCATGGGGCTCTTGCATCTCTTCCAGGGTTTGGTTGCCCGTTGTGAGGGTGGTGATCAGCTCATCTAACTTACCGGATGCTTCGAAGGCGACCACAGGTAACTTGTCAATCAGCTGGCCATCCCCACTGCTAATGCGCAAAACTTCTTCGACGGAAAGCTTGTTTTTGGTTTGACGACTGGTAAAAAACGACTGGGCAGCTTTGACATCCTGGGGACGGAGTTCGACCCACTGACCGTTGACCTCCACCAGGGGGGTTTGCTGAGAAATTAGCTGTTCAAATTCCCGTTGGCTAACCTTTTGCCCCCCAATGGACAGCTCCCACTCAAAGTTGAGCAGGCTTTGTAGCCCCAACCGCTGCTGCTGCCGTGAGGGGGCCATGGCCTTGACACTCAATCCCAACCGGCTAGCGCTGGCCTTGGTGGGATCGACTAGATTTTCCGGTAGGGTGACGCCAAAGCCATTGTCCTGGAGACGACTGGCTGTGGCTTTAATAAATTCAAAGGCTTGAATTGGATCGAGGAGACACAGACTTGGCCTGGTTTCACCCAAGGTATGTTTTATGGGCTCACAGAGACGGGCGGCTCGTCCTAGACCTGCGAGTAATTTTTCTTGGGGGGCATCGATGGTCAGCCCGCGATAATCTAGCTGGTCAACGGGGTGTTGCCAAATGGTCTGGGCATCTAGGCCAAAGTTCTCGTCATCAGATGATTCTAGACCGTAGTGCAACGTCCAATTGAGCTCGCCATTGGAGTCATGATTGGAGCCGCGGCTGGGGGGTGGGACCAAACGGAATCCTACATGCACGGTGTCCAGCGCATCGGCTGCCAGATTTTGTAACGGTGCGGTCCAGGTGTTGAGGGCCTCATTCAACCGCACCAGACCCGCCGGAGTAGATTCAAACCGTTTTTTTTTGTCTTGGGTCAGGGCACCGACCCATTCCCGCAGGGGTAAATCTTTACTGAGGGGAGCCGTTGGGGACAGGGGCTGAATTTGAGCTAGTTCACGTACCTGGGCTGATACTACATTGGCGATAAAGTCTTGCAGCAGAGATGAGGTGGGGGTAGGAAATCCAATCGCCGCAGGTGGTTGATCCACCGCTGCGGATTTGGCCGTTTTAGCTTTGCTCGTTTGGTCGGCTGTTTTTGCTTTAGTCGTTTTAGCTTTGCTCGTTTTATTGGCCGCTGCTGTTTTTCGGGTTTGGGTTTTGGCGGTTTGGTACAGGCGACAGACTAGGGGCATACGGTCGGAGAACTGACGCAGTCGGGCTTGATCTAGCGCACTGTTGAGCAGGAGTTGCCAGGTTGCGATCGCACCGCTACCATCCGCACTCACCGTCGGCATAAACTTACCCCGTGACATCAAATCTAAACTCCAGCGAGCCATGTGGGACCAATAGCGGAGATCCCCCCCCACCAAACTGGCATCTGCCCCCAAAGGTGCTCCTGTGAGGAACTTTAAAGCAATGGTCGCTGGCAACATCACCCCAAAGACCTGCCAAGGGTGTAAGACAGGGTCCGTTGATGGAGGCTGCCCAGACAACTGGGGATAAATTTTCCCATCCGCATCAAACACCGTTGGCAGAGCTAAAACATGCCCACACCAGCGAGCCTGAAACCGCTCTAACAAAAGTCCTAAATCCCACTGTTCGTCAGGCTGCGGCAAGGCCTTAAACTCCTCGGCAGTCAAGCAATATGGATGATCTGCCACCCCCCAACCATCCGCCAGCGTCTCTTCAAGCCTGCGCCACGTTTCAGCCCAAACAAAAAAGCGTTGCTGCGTCGGAAGCCAACTTCCATGGAGAATCGCCATAATCAATGTTGCCTTCAGTATCGTTCCACATCAAGATAAACAGGCTTCAGAGCCCATAGATAGAAGAGTTTCCTCCCCTACATCTCGTATTTTTCATAGGCCGCAACAATCCTCTGCACCAATGGGTGGCGCACAACATCGGCCTTAGTCAATTCAGAGAATGCAATACCATCAACTCCTTTGAGCACCTTCAACGCCATCGATAAACCTGATTGCCGATCATCGGGCAAGTCCGTTTGGGTAATGTCGCCCGTGACCACCATCCGTGACTTATTACCCAATCGCGTTAACACCATTTTCATTTGGGCCGCCGTCGTATTTTGCGCTTCATCCAAAATCACAAACGCGTTATTTAACGTCCGTCCACGCATATAAGCCAGCGGAGCCACCTCAATAATGCCGCGTTCCATCAGACTCGGAATACGCTCCGGATCAATTAACTCATGCAGTGCGTCGTACAGGGGACGCAAATAGGGATCTACCTTTTGTTGCAAATCACCCGGCAAAAAACCCAGCCGCTCACCCGCCTCCACCGCAGGTCGAGTCAAAATTAAACGCTCATACTGCTGCTCAAGAATTGCCCCCACAGCTACCATAGCCGCCAAAAAGGTCTTACCCGTACCTGCTGGCCCAGTACAAAAAATTAGATCACTGGTCCGTAAGGCACTGACATACTGACGCTGCCGAAACGTTTTGGCCCGAATAGTCTCACCCCGACGGGTGCGGGCGATCACATCGCCATGGAGCTTCCCAAGATCATCCTCCCGGTGAGTATCCAGAGCATGGATTGCAGTCATCACATCAGCCACAGAGACAGCCTGTCCTTGGGACCAGATGGACTTAAGCACAGTCACCAAATTCTTAGAGCGTTCTACCTGGCTAGCCGTGCCTGACATCAAAAGCGTCGTACCACGCATGACCAACCTAGCTCCTGTCTGCTGAGATAGGCGTTTAATAGCGTCTTCCTGATAACCCGCCATGGCCATCGCCTGTTCAGCCGTATCAAACTCAAATGTGAAGGCACCTTCCATACAATGGCCTAATTTTGCCACCATAGGCATCCAAGATCCGGCATCTTCCGATCTCTCATTGCCTGGGCATATGCAATAACTATCCCTATCGCTTCAGCCACTATCGCTTTAGTCACTAAAATTTCAGCTATACCGAACTATGTATCTTGATCATTACGCCTGGGGGTAGGTGCCTTGGGCTTCGGTCTACTAACACTATCCCGACGGGGGCGACCACCACCACGGCCGCCACGCGGCCGCGAACGATCAGAACCATCCCCCGATCCCTGGGATGATTCACCATAAACATCAAGGTTCACTGAGCAACCATGCAGTGTGCCAGTCGCCTTCAAAACTTGACGTATGGCCTGGATATTTCGACCACCACGGCCAAAAACTCGACCCTTATCATCCCCGTCAAAGGCAACTCGAACCCAAAGCCGCTGACCATCAGCAAGCGGCTCAACGTTTAACTTCAACGCATCAGGAGACTCCAGAAAAGGAGTTACCAAAAAACGAACTAAGGCTTCAAAGTCAGGCACATGCGTTACCTTCTAACATCTAGCAGCAAGCATAGTAAAAATGTGGATGTACAAAGCCTATACCAGGCAAAAAGTTGCCAATGTACAGGCTGCTAAGCAAAAGCTAGTCTCAACCACCAGAACTACTCAAACTACGCCTTTAGCTGTTCGTATACATTGGCCTTTTGAAGAATATGCTGCACAGTCTTGGTAGGTTGTGCCCCTTCTTTAAGGCGCTTCAAAATCGCAGGTACTTCTAGACGGGTTTCATCGGTCCGGGGATTATAAAATCCGAGTTCTTCTATGGGGCGACCATCACGGCGATCTCGGCTATTCATAGCCACAATCCGATAGCTCACCTCACGTTTTTTGCCGTAACGCTTCAGTCGCAATTTGATCATAGTTGGGTTGAAACGGTCTGTTCGTTTGAAAGTTTGGACATACTCCACTGGCTGAAAAGTACCTATTTTCCGGACCCATTAGGAGTCATGAAAATCAACATAAGCCAGCGAACTCATATAGAGCATCTAATTCTATCACCCATAAGCAGGATCTACACTGCAGTCAAAGCAAGCTGCAGTGAGAACCCGTTGGAGACCTATGCAATGGTCTGATTAAAAGATGGAACGTAGTGACACCATAGAAATGACTTAATCTTCATGATCGTCAAATGGATCCGCGAGTTGTTTGGAAGGGGGGCCAAATGCCGTATATATCGCAAGTCCAGTAAAGGTGACGACGATAGCGCCTACTGAAATGATAAGAACTGTTGCAGAATCCATGGGATCGTTTAAGCCGTAGAGGATGTAAAATCTATGATATTACAGATTATAAAGTGACCTTAAGGTAGATACACCCATGGCACAGGAAACTCGGTTGGGAAACCTGCTTAAACCCCTCAACTCTGAATACGGTAAAGTCACCCCAGGCTGGGGTACTACTCCTTTGATGGGAGTATTTATGGTACTTTTCCTTGTTTTTCTACTCATCATCCTGCAGCTCTATAACAACTCCATTCAAATTCAAGGGGTTGATGTTGACTGGCGTAGCCTGAGCTTTTAGGTCAGCTCTGGTCAACATGTGAGTTGCCTGTGGTGATAGTTATCAAGGTAGCCTGTTAGAAAGTGGACAACTGGGAAAGGGGATAGGCTAATAGGTCTGTCCCCTTTCCCAGTTAGCTAATCTATAGTCAAGCATTTGCAAGCATTTGTCAGGACCAGCACTGGTGCGTCGGTGCTGGCTAGTTAGCAGTCAGCGGGAGATTTACCGGAATGAATATTTTTGGCATTGGTCTGCCAGAGATGGCTCTGATTATGATGGTGGCCTTGCTGGTATTTGGCCCCAAGAAGTTGCCTGAAATTGGGCGTAGCCTAGGTAAGGCCCTCAAAGGGTTTCAAGATGCTTCGAGGGAATTTGAAGATGAGTTCAAAAAGGAAGCTGCTCGCATCGAAAAAACGGTGGCAGAACCGATAAAAGCTACATTGGAGAAACCAGAGCCCAAGGCCCTCAATCCAGATGCTGAGGAGACGCTCGCATCGGACACAGTTAGCGCCACCACAGAGGAAACTGCATAGGGAGCATTAGATAAACTTGCGGCAATAGGATGTGGCGGTAGGATGACGACCATAGAGGCTGATTCTCCACAGATGCCTAAATTGCTAGTTGGCCTGGGGAATCCGGGACAAAAGTATGAGCGCACGCGGCATAATATTGGGTTTGAAATTATCGACAATCTAGCGAAAGCATGGTCTGTTCCGCTTTCGGACAACAAACGGTTCCAAGGCCATGTTGCCGAAACCCGTGCAGCGTCTGGTGACCGCTTAATTTTGCTGAAACCCTCTACCTACATGAATCTCTCTGGGCAGTCCGTGCGCTCAGTATTGGACTGGTATAAGTTACAGCCCATCCATGTGTTAGTGATTTATGACGACATGGATTTGCCCATTGGTAAGCTGCGAATGAGAATGTCTGGTTCAGCCGGGGGACATAACGGGATGAAATCGATTATTTCTCACCTGGGAACCCAGGACTTCCCCCGACTGAGGCTGGGGATCAGTCGGGTAGATGGCGCAGACAAGCAGGCTAATCGTGCAGTAGTTGGTCATGTGCTGGGTAAATTTGCGCCAGACGAGCGTAAAGTTGTGGATGCTGCTATTAATCTTGCTGGGGAAGCCATAGAATTTAGCCTTGGTAAAGGCATTGAAAGGGCTATGAGTCTTTACAATGGGCGAGAAGCTACAGTTTAGATGCAAGGGTTTAGATGCAGGTAGCCTAAAAACCCGATCTACTCTGAACATCAATACCTATGGAGTTAGGGTCGTATTGTTGTGACAAGTCGTGGCTAAGGTCAAACAGAAGCAGGTAGTGCCTAAGGTACTAGTGATTCTCAACGGTAAGGGTGGGGTGGGAAAAACCACAACTGCCGTTAATTTAGCCGCAATTTTTGCAGAAGATAAGCGCGTTTTATTGATTGATAGCGATAGTCAACGCTCGGCAACGTGGTGGCTAGAACGGGTACACCAGGCCTTTGATTTTTCCCATGAAACTGATGCCACCATGCTAGGGCAGCTGAAATCCCTGGATAAGTATGAGTTGATTGTGGTTGATACCCCTCCAGCGCTACACTCTAAAGCCTTAGCTGCTGTATTGCCGGTGGCTGATTACCTGTTGCTGCCCACGCCGCCAGCCCCCATGGATGTGACCGCCCTTATCAGTACCGTCAAAACCGTTGCGCAACCCTCTGGGGTTTTTCATCGGGTATTGCTGACAAGGGTTGATTCCCGTAGTTTAAAAGAAGCGCAAGAAGCTCAAACCATGTTGGAAAAGTTGGATATTGCTGCTTTTCAAACTTACATAAGAAATTACAAAGCCCACGAACGTGCTGCTATGGAAGGTTGCGCTATCAGTCAATGGAAGGGAGCCAACGCGCAAGAAGCCCAGGCCGACTACTATAAAGTTGCCGCTGAAGTCCTAATGGACTGGAAAAGATTATGACTAAAAAACGCATCGCCGATCTGCTCAAAGAAGAAGTTGAAAAAACTGACAACGCCGCTCAGACTGCAGCCAAAAGTGCATCCAAGTCTTCCAAGGTGGATGCTGATGCCACCAGCGCTGCCAGCAAGGGAGCTGCTGCTGGCAATCAGGGAAGAGCGCGTACGAGTAAGGATGCCTCAGCTGCTGCTGTCAAAAAAACTACTACAACGGGTGGCAGCACCACGGCACTGGAAAAACAGGTAGCAGAATTAGAAACTGCCCTAAAGCAAGCCAAAGAACAAATTCTTGAATTACAGGGCGATATAGAAACCCATCAAACCCGGATATTTGAACTGAAGGATGAGTTAACTGCTGCAAATAAGGCCACAACGGATAAGGCTGAAGAACTGTCAAAAATTATCCAGGAGCTTGAAACTGCCAAGAACACGATCCGGCAAATTACCGTAACCCCGTCCGCAGAGACAGCCAGTACAAAAGAAGAGACACCACCGAGAGTAATCCACGGTGCAGATTTAGCCTCAAATCGTAGTACCCTCAGCCTGCGCAATCGACCTAACAGCTACAAAGCGATTCCTGATTATGCCATCCAGCGCGGTGAGCAAAACAGTATGCTGTCTGACGATGATATTGGCTGGGTTGATTAGCTAAGATCAAGGCCAGCCATATATTGTCATAGCGTTTTTTTACAGTTGACTACATCTGCTGGTTTATGACTGGCGATATCAATTAACCTGACAGACATTGTGTACAGGTATGGTTATGGATGTGAGAGCCGCCGTTGCCCATCAAGCGGGTCAGCCTCTAACGATAGAAACGCTGACTTTGGATGGACCGAGGGCCGGTGAGGTGCTGGTAGAGATCAAAGCCACGGGTGTGTGTCATACGGATGCTTATACCCTCTCAGGTAAAGATCCAGAAGGTTTATTTCCATCCATCCTAGGCCACGAAGGTGCTGGCGTAGTTGTGGACGTTGGGGCTGACGTCAAAAGCCTTAAACCGGGCGATCATGTCATTCCCTTATATGTGCCTGAGTGCCGTGCCTGTGAGTATTGTTTAAGTGGTAAAACCAACCTGTGTCAGTCGATTCGTGTTACCCAGGGCCGTGGCCTGATGCCCGATGGTACCAGTCGCTTTCGGTTGAATAATGAGCCGATTTATCACTACATGGGTACGTCGACGTTTGCCAACTATACTGTTGTACCTGAGATTTCCCTTGCCAAAATTCGAGAAGATGCGCCTTTTGAGAAGGTTTGTTATGTCGGCTGCGGTGTCACCACCGGCATAGGTGCTGTGATTAATACGGCAAAGGTAGAACCTGGGGCCAATGTGATTGTGTTCGGGCTCGGTGGCATTGGGTTAAATGTGATCCAGGGCTGTCGCTTGGTGGGGGCGAACATGATTGTGGGGGTGGACATTAACCCTGGGAGAAAAGCCCTGGCGGAAAAATTTGGCATGACCCACTTTGTTAACCCTAGGGATGTGGAAGGGGACTTAGTGCCCTATTTAGTGGACTTAACTAAGGGTGGCGCTGACTATTCCTTTGAGTGTATTGGGAGTGTGCAGGTGATGCGCCAGGCCCTGGAATGCTGTCATAAGGGTTGGGGTGAAAGCATCATTATTGGGGTGGCTGCGTCAGGAGAAGAAATTTCTACTCGACCATTCCAATTAGTCACGGGGCGGGTTTGGAAGGGTACGGCCTTTGGTGGGGCTAAAGGCCGTACCGATGTGCCTAAAATTGTGGACTGGTACATGGATGGAAAAATCAACATTGACGATTTGATCACCCACACATTCTCATTGGAAAAAATCAACGAGGCCTTTGATGTGATGCATGAAGGCAAGTCAATTCGCAGTGTCGTTACTTTTGACTAGTGAATTGACCTAGGCTAAATTTGAACTAAATTTGCTCGCTGGAAAAGGTATTACATTGTTCAATGTCGCCAGTTGTTAACCCTTGCTTGAACCAACGAACCCGCTGGGCGGCACTACCGTGGGTAAAGGATTCCTCTACCACATAACCACGGGATTGCTCCTGTAGGCGGTCGTCCCCAATTTGACTAGCGGCGTTGAGTGCTTCTTCGACGTCGCCATTTTCTAAGATGTCGCGGGCCTTGTCAGCACGGTTGGCCCACACACCCGCAAAACAGTCTGCTTGCAGTTCTAAACGCACTGAGAGCTGATTCGCTTCAGCTTTGCTAGCTCGGCTTTGTAGCTGTCGTACTTGATCAGAAATCCCCAGTACGTTTTGCACATGGTGTCCGACTTCATGGGCGATCACATAGGCTTGGGCAAAATCACCGGGAGCTTGGTGACGGTTCTGGAGATCCTTGTAAAAACTGAGATCGATATAAACCTTTTGATCTGCGGGGCAGTAAAAGGGACCCATGGCGGATTGGGCTGCGCCGCATCCAGACTGTACTGCACCCGAGAATAAGACTAAGGCCGGTTCTGGGTAGGGCTGACCAATTTCCTGCTGGAAAATCTGATTCCACGTATCCTCAGTGTCTGCCAGCACAATGGAGGTAAACTCGGCTAGCTGATCTTCAGCAGGCGATGTCTGCCCTTGCTGTGAAGGTGATTGGGATTGGGGTGTAGCCACTTGATTTAGAAGAATGCTGGGATCTCCTCCTAGGAGGGTGACCACTAGGGCTAAGACTAGGATGCCCAGGCCGCCGCCACCAACAGCGATAGAACTGTTGCCACCACGGCGATCTTCGATATTGCTACTGCGCCGCCCCGTTTTTTTCATGGCTATCCCTTAGGTATGTCGTAAAACATCGATGTCAGATATCTGAATCATAAACCTTGCCCAGGCCCAGGACGATTATTTTTCCAGGAGAACCGACTGGTGCGATGGAGGACGGGGTGGATTATTTCCTTTTAGCGATAAATTAAACTATGGCGATAAGTCAAACTAATACGGCTTATTCTTGTTTGGCTACCTGCTTGGTGAGCGCGGCGATATAACGATCAATTCGGTGATCTTGCAAGCTACCGGAAATCATTCGCCAGCTAAACAGGGCATTGAGGCGGATGCGGGTATCTACATGGTCGTAGTTTTGCCAGCGGCGCGGCAAACCACTGACCACATCATTGCCATTGACAAACCGCCATGTATTGGGGACACGGCGATTGTAGGATGCGACGAAGGCCTTGTTGCCCACCCTGGGGGCTCCAAACGTGTAGGTTTCTACTGAGATCTTTGGTGAGAAGTTGAACTGTAAATCCACGGCACATAGTTTGGCTAATGCTCCGCCTAAACTGTGACCAGTCAAGATCCAGCGGGTCATGGTGCTGTTCTGAACGGTGGTGTGAATGTCAGAACGGGCGGCCAGATATGCCCTGGTAAATCCTGTGTGGATTTTTACCCCAGAACCGGTGGGGCCATAAACTTCAGGATAGTTCAGCTCTTTGTTGTCCAGTACTGCATCTTTCACCGCAGACCAGTGGGAGAAATCTAAGTTATTCAGCCAGTCACGGTCGGCATTACTGCCTCGAAAAATGATGTATCCACACTGGGTGTCGGGGTCTTCTAATAGGGCAACTTGAGTATCCGTAAGCTTGATATTAAACAGCTTGGGAACCAGGCTAGGGCGCATACTAAAGCGCAGCCGATCATTGAAATCCCGATAAACTTCATTCGACAGATGGGCACAGCGTAGTGCCATTTTGTAGTCTAGTTGATTAGCCATAATCTCCCCTTAAGTCTATGTCAAACCCTCTGGGGTCAGTGTGCCGCAGAGTTTGGATATGTTGACGACTTGGTGATAAAAATTAAGTGTTTACCAGCAGACTCCCCAGATCAAGACATCTGGATCATCCTCCTTACCCAGGGCTTCAGTTTGGAGATTCCGTATTCCGTATGCCACCACCGAATCTCAGATTTGAGACGTTTGACGGGCTCAAATTCTGACTGTACAAATGATGAATTAGGCTTTTAGGCACTGACCAGCGGTGCCGTTCTGGCTTGAAAATCAGCGGCTTTGAGGGCAATCACGGTTTTGTCTGGGTCTTTTACCCGGAACTGGGCACCGAGACGCACCACCTGACGATGACCGTTGTAGCTGATCATGGCCACGACTGGGATTTTGGCTTCGTGTTTATCTTCCCCTTGCTGGTCCTGAATAATATCCCGTAGCCGATTTTGTTGGACGATATCTCCGGCTATGGATGGGGGCAACTCGACCGTGACGAGCCGCACATCTTCGATGGGTTCGGCGTCATCAACGATAAACTGCATCTGATCATCCCGGCGGTCGACCTTGCCCCAAATCATCAGTCTGGCGTCGGCTTTGATGTGCATGCCGATGCGGGCATAGGAACGGGGAAAGACTACGGCTTCTGCATGACCACTCAGGTCCTCGATCTGGAGGATAGCCATGCTGTCACCTTTTTTGGTGGTGATGGGTTTCATGGCGCTGATCATGACGATGGCGCTGAGGGTGAGTTTTTCGGGTTGGTCTCCTAGCTCCGCCAGGTTAATGGGGGCCAAAATGCGGGCCGGGCGTTGGACTGATTTGAGGGGATGGTCGGAAATATAGAATCCTAACAGTTCTTTTTCTAAGCGCAGCCGCTCTTGGGAATCGTAATCCTCCATGGGGGGGGCTTTGGGGGCTGCTTCGTAGGCACTGCTGTGGTTGGCGGGGGCACTGTCACTGGCGGTGCCGCCGAGTATCATGTCGAAGATACTACCTTGGCCAATTTCGCGATCTTTGGCGCGAGACTGGGCCCAGTCAACGACAAATTCTAGGTCGGAGAATAGCTGGCGACGGTTATGGTTGAGGCTGTCTAGGGCTCCGGAGTGGATTAGGGCTTCTAGGGCACGGCGGTTGACGGCGCGAAGATCGATGCGATCGCACAATTCCGGCAACGACTTAAACGGCCCATCCTCTTCCCGGCTCCTAAGCAGCGTCTCAATTGCCCCCAGCCCGACATTCCGCACCGCCGACAGCCCAAACAAAATGCAATCATTTTCCGGCGTAAAGTCCACTCCCGAACGATTCACATCCGGTGGCAGCACCTCAATTCCCATACTGACGCAGTTGGCAATATGCATCTGCACCTTGTCCTGGTCACCGCTGATGGCCGTCAGCAGAGCCGCCATATACTCCACCGGATAATTCGCCTTCAGATATGCCGTCTGATAAGTGACATAGCCATAGGCCATGGAATGACTTTTATTGAAGCAATATTGGGCGAAGTTAACCATCTGCTCCCAAAGGGCTTCGACGGTCTTCTGGGGCACCCCATTGGCCATCGAACCTTCGACAAACTTGCCCCGGTGCATGTCCATCTCCGACTGCTTTTTCTTCCCCATGGCACGGCGCAGCAGGTCCGCTTCTCCCAAGGAATAGCCCCCCATATCCTGAGCAATTTTCATGATCTGCTCTTGGAAGATCATGATGCCGTAGGTCTCTTCCAAAATCGGCTGGATCAGCTGATGGGGATAGTCGATCTGCTCCCTACCGTGTTTGCGGTTAATAAACTTGGGAATCAAACCGGCATCCAACGGACCGGGCCGGTACAGCGCCAGCACTGACGAAATATCATCCAACCCGTCGGGTTTCAGATCCTTCACAATCTGGCGCATGCCCGAGGACTCCAATTGGAATACTCCCCCTAACTCCCCCCGACCCAGCAGCTTGTAGGTTTCTGGATCATCGTAGGCCACCCGATCCATATCAATGATTTCACCACGGGTCTGCTCCACATAGTCCACCGCCTTTTGGATCATGGTGAGGTTGCGCAGCCCCAAAAAGTCCATCTTCAGCAGACCCACCGCCTCCACATCTTCCATGTAGTACTGGGTGATCACCGCACCGTCGTTATTACGCTGTAGGGGAACCAGCTCATCCAACGGGTTGGCTGAAATCACTACCCCAGCCGCGTGCATACCAAAGGTTTTGTTAGTCCCTTCAATGGTGATGGCCATATCCAGCCAACGCCGATAGGTGACTGCCGTCCCCGGCACCAAGTCCCCACTGGCGTACTTTTCTTGAAACACCTTTTCAGGCGTTTTCTCAGGGTCGATCATCACCTTAAGCTTGGCGGGTTTACCCCGAGCCACCGGGATCATCTTCGCCATTTTGTCCGACTCGCCGTAGGGAATATCTAGCACACGGGCCACATCCTTAAGTACCGCTTTGGAGGTCATGCGGTTAAAGGTAATAATCTGGGCCACGTGGTCCTTGCCATATTTTTCGGTGACGTACTCAATCACCTTTTCCCGTTTTTCAATGCAGAAGTCCGTATCCACGTCAGGCATGGAGTTACGTTCGGGATTTAAGAATCGCTCGAACAGCAGACCGTGGTGTACCGGATCAATATTGGTGATTCCCATACAGTAGGCAACCAGAGAGCCAGCCGCTGACCCTCGCCCTGGCCCCACGGGAATTTTCGTATCCCGAGCGAACTTAATGTAATCCCACACCACCAGAAAGTAGGTGGCAAATCCCATTTGGTGCATCATCTGGATTTCGTATTCCAGCCGGGCCTGATACTCCAATGGGGCCTGATCATAGGTATCAATATTTAGCCGAGCGAGGAGGCCATCGCGGGAAACCTGGGCCATATAGGTTTCGCCAGTGTGGCCTGCTGGCACTGGGAAATTGGGGATTTGAGGGTTGCCCAAAATTTCATAGGCCTCAACTTTGTCTGCCACTTCCATGGTGGTGGCCACTGCTTCGTCGATCACGTCCTGGGGCAGGTGATCCCGGAACAGGCGACGCATTTCGTCAGCGGATTTTAGATATTCGGTACCGCTATAGCGCAGGCGTTTGTCTTCGGTGACGAGCTTGCCGGTTTGGATGCAAAGCAGGGCATCATGGGCTTCCACATCCCCACAGGAAATGAAGTGGGAGTCATTGGTGGCAATGATTTTAATATCCAGCTGGCGGGCGATGCGGATGATTTCCACATTGACAATGCGGTCTTCCGGTGAGCCGTGGTCCTGGATTTCTAGATAATAGTCATCGCCAAACAGGTCTTTGTACCACTGGGCGACGCGGTAGGCCACATCCAGCCGATTTTGCATGATGGCCTGGGGCACTTCGCCACCGAGACAGGCACTGGTGACGATCAGACCTTCGTGGTACTGCTCCAGCAGGGCCTTATTAATGCAGGGACGGGAAAAGATGCCGCGACCTTGGACGCCATCCAGGTGGGACACGGTAGTGAGTTTCACCAGGTTTTTGTAGCCCTGGGTGTTTTTAGCCAGGATGACCTGGTGGTAGCGGGGGCGTTTTTCTTGTTTGGTGATGTCCCCGTTGATCAGGTACATCTCGTTGCCGATGATGGGTTTGATCCCTGCTTTATTGCAGGTTTTGATCAGTTCAATGGCCCCATACATGACACCGTGGTCGGTGAGGGCAAGAGCAGGCATCCCCATCTCGACGGCTTTTTCCGCCAATGGAGTCAGTTGGCTAGCGCCATCGAGCAAACTGTAATCGCTATGGATGTGCAGACCAACAAAGGACATAGAATTCGCCCGCTTTTAGTACAATTATACTCCAGAGTCTTGGTGGTTTGAAGTTTTGGGGGGACCACTAGCCATAGAGTCTGGATTCTCAGGTTAGCTGATTTATAGCGCTACATCTAGTTAATTTAACAATAGATTTCTAGATCATAATTGTCATGTAGGGGCATCCCATTGTGGGTGCCTTGGAGCACCGATGCCATGGGTTCAACCGTTGGGGAGAGGAGCGATGAAGATCGCAGGATCGGTTTGTTGCGATCGCACTCCATCACAAGGCATTGTCCCTACAGGGTTATCTATTGTGAATCGGATGGCCTTATCTATCTGCCACCTATTGCCCATGTTCACTTTGCTGCTGAATCAACTTAGCTACTAGGCCAGTCCAGCCGGTTTGATGGCTGGCACCAATGCCTGCGCCATTGTCCCCATGGAAATACTCATGGAACAGAATATAGTTCTGCCAATGGGGGTCTTGCTGGAAGGTGGATAGACCCCCATAGACAGGACGATTCCCCTGATCATCTGGCAAAAAGATGCGGTTTAGCCGTTGGGAAATTTCTGCGGCTACCTCCCTTAGGTTCACCCAGTTGCCGGAGCCGGTGGGACACTCGATCTTGAACTCATCGCCGAGGTAGTGGTGAAACTTTTGCAGCGACTCGATCAGCAAGTAATTTAACGGAAACCAGATGGGGCCGCGCCAGTTGGAATTACCACCGAATAAGCCACTGCTGGATTCCGCCGGTTCATAACTGACGCGGAACTCTTCACCGTTGGTATTGAAAACATAAGGATGTTCGGCGTGGTAGCGCGATAGGGCACGGATACCATAGGGACTGAGAAATTCGCTTTCATCCAGTAGCTTGGTCAGGATGCGCCGCAGTTTATCGGTGGGCTCTACCTCGCCTAGGCTGGCATAGCACAGGGCCAGTAGACGACGAGCACCCACGCCCCGGGTTTCCATGCAAGCTAGATTTTTTTTCAGATCGCTGCGATTTTCGATAAACCATTCTAGCCGTTGCTTAAAGTTAGGCACTTTTTCCAGTAAATCAGGCTCCAGGGTCATGACGGCAAATAGGGGAATTAAGCCCACCATGGAACGGACCTTCAAGCGCTGACGAGCGCCGTTGGGGAAGTGCAAGACATCGTAGAAAAAGCCATCTTCGTTATCCCATAGCTGGGTGCGGTCTTGGCCAATATGGTTCATGGCCTCGGCGATGTAGATAAAATGCTCGAAGAATTTGGTGGCCATGTCTTCGTACACTGGGTTTTCCTTGGCTAGCTCCAAGGCTATGGTGAGCATATTGAGACAGTACATGGCCATCCAGCTGGTACCGTCGGACTGTTCTATATACCCGCCAGTGGGTAGGGCTGAGCTGCGGTCAAAGACCCCAATGTTATCTAGGCCGAGGAAGCCGCCCTCAAAGACATTGCTGCCGTCGGCGTCTTTGCGGTTGACCCACCAGGTGAAGTTGAGTAGGAGCTTTTGGAAGACGCGTTCTAGGAAGGTGCGATCGCACCTCCCCGTCATCTTCTGCTCAATCTTATACACCCGCCACGTTGCCCAGGCATGAACGGGAGGGTTCACATCCCCAAACGCCCACTCATAGGCTGGCATCTGACCATTGGGGTGCATGTACCATTCCCGGGTCATGATATCCAGCTGATTTTTAGCAAACTCCGGGTCCACCATGGCCAGGGGAATACAGTGAAAGGCCAAATCCCAGGCCGCAAACCAGGGATACTCCCACTTATCGGGCATGGAAATAATATCGTCCGCCCCCAGATGGATCCATTGATGATTGCGTTGACGGCTATCCGGCGGTTTAGGCGTGGTCGGATCCCCCTTGAGCCAGCGGGTTACATCAAAAGCGTAGTATTGTTTACTCCACAAGAGTCCTGCAAAAGCCTGACGCTGCACCGTCCGGGCCTCATCCCCCATGGGAAACGGAGAAACAGCTTGATAAAATGCATCCGCATCCTGTTGGCGGGCGGTCAGGGTAGTGGTAAAGGATGTGCCAAAGGGAGTAGCTAGTTGGGGCTGATCGCTCAGTCTCAGCCAGATTGTCTGACTCTCTCCAGGGGCAATGGTCAATGAGTAGTGAGCCGCTGCTTTAGTGCCTGAGAGTCCAGGATTCACAGCCTCTTTCTCAGCGTGAATCACATAGCGATGAAAGGCATCTTTGACGTAGGGTGTGGCATTGTCAGCCCCAAAGACGGCCTGGTAATTGGTCTCATTTTCGGTGAATAAAATGGGAGCCGTCTGGGCCAACTCTTTGTTCTGGCAATAGAGCCAGCGGTTGCCTACTTCCGGATAGGAGGCTTCTAGTGTGCTAAAACCCGGTTGAGTATCGGCTAATTTGAGGATTGGTTTTTCTGCCTGCTTTTCCCAGCTCCAGGTGTTGCGAAACCATAGGGTGGGAAGGACTGTCAGGGTTTTTGTCTCGGGTCCCCGGTTGGCAACGGTAATTTGGATCAGAATATCTTCGGGGGTAGCCTTGGCGTATTCGACCCAGACATCGAAGTAGCGATTTTCGTCAAAGATGCCCGTGTCTAGGAGTTCGTATTCTAGGGCGTTGCGATCGCGCCGCTGATTTTCTGTCACCAGCTCCCCATAGGGATAGGCTGCCTGGGGATACTTGTACAGGGCCTTCATGTAGGAATGGGTGGGCGTACTATCCAGATAAAAGTAGTACTCCTTTACGTCCTCGCCATGGTTTCCCTGGCTCCCCGTCAGGCCAAATAATCGCTCTTTCAGTACCGGGTCTGCCCCATTCCAAAGGGCTAGACTAAAACACAGCCGCTGTTTGTGATCAGAAATGCCCAGCAAGCCATCCTCTCCCCAGCGATAGGCCCGCTTGTGGGACTGGTCATGGGAGAAATAATCCCAGGCTTCCCCCGTGGCGCTGTAGTCTTCGCGGACGGTGCCCCATTGGCGTTCACTCAGGTAAGGTCCCCAGGATTTCCAGGCATGGTCTTGTAGGCGGTCGTGTTCTGTGGTCATGGTTGGTTTTATCGGCGATGGGCAATGGGATCTGGCAAAACTGTTAGGGGTGTTGCAGGCAACGCCTCTGACGGTTGGTCAATTTTCAACGATGCGAATAGCATGGCCATCGGGGTCACGCACCAAAAAGCCTTGGCGGAAGTCAAACATGGACTCTGTGAGGGCCACCGGTCCAGACGAAATGAAGGGCACACCGGCATCTTGCAGCCGTTCAGCGGCAGCCGTTGCATCCGCAACGACCATGGTGAAACGCTTTAACCGTCTAACATATCCATTCACACCCCAAGGCGCTAGGGGATAAGATTCAAATCCGTCATAATTGGGGGTTTGGGGGCCTCGGCAACCAACCGCCCCGGCACCAACGCCATCTTTTTTGCTGAAACTCATCACGCCCTCCTATACCCAGCGTTCCAGCAAGTGATCACCTACACGCAAGGCATTAGCAATAATCGTCAACGTCGGGTTCACCCCACTGCTAGACGGGAAAAAGCTGCCATCCACCACATACAGGTTGTCCACCGCGTGGGCACGACAGTTGATATCCAGCACCGCTGTTGCCGGATCGGCACCAAACACACAGGTGCCGCACTGATGCCCCAACACCTGAATCGGCGTCTTATTCCGGGGATAAATCCCAAAGGGAATCACATGTTCCGCCCGAGTCACCGCCTTGAGCATCTGGGTCCAGCGATGAATCAACCGATCAGCTGCTTCTACATTGTTCGGTGTATAGGAAAGATGCAGCTGGCCCTGCTTCACCTGCACCCGATTTGCTGGATCTGGTAAATCTTCTGTTTGTAACCACCAGCCCGTCGATAGTTCCGCTACCCGTTGCAGTTCAGAACCCGGCACAAATTTTACCAATGGCGCCAACATCTCAGGTGCTTCTGCCGGAATCATGTCCCGTAGCACATTGCCCGTATTCTGCACAAACCCCATGGGATAGGGAAAATCAGGCTCCCCCCAGTAATAGTCACTGACTGCCACAGTCTTCTGAAACACATCTGCATTGGGTGTGGTGGTCATCGCCACCATGGCCGTGGTCAAATGCTTCATTACATTACGACCCACCAAATCAGACCCATTGGCCAAACCATTGGGGTGCTGATCATTGGCCGATTGCAACAGCAGGGCAGCGGAGTTGATCGCGCCACAGGCAACAACGACGATGTCTGCCTTAAATGTTTCTAACTGGCCATTCACATCGGCTTCAACGGCTGTCACTGCTCGCCCAGAAGCACTGGTTAACAGTTTTGTCGCCTTGGCTTGGGTCAATAGGGTAATGTTGTTGCGATCGCGAATGGGTTGAATCCCATTCACCTCAGCATCGGCTTTGCCTTGCACTAAACAGGGAAACCCATCGCAGGAATCACAGCGAATACAGCTACCCAGCGTTTTATCCACTTCGTTGAGCTTTAGCCCCAAGGGCAGATTAAAGGGCTTTAGCCCCTGGTTGGATAAACCATCGGCAATGGCCTGCATCCGCGGCTCATGGCTCACTGCCGGATGGGGAAAACCCTGGCTCCGAGGCGGCTCCGTCGGATCTATCCCGGCTGTACCATGGACATCGTAAAGTTGTTCTGCTTCGCTGTAGTAAGCTTCAAAATCCTCATACCGTAGAGGCCACTGGGGAGAGATCCCGTCCTTGTGGGCGACGGTTTCAAAATCCCGTTCCCTCAACCGCAGCAGCGCCGCACCATACACCTTGGTATTCCCGCCTACCCAATAGCTCATTTGGGGACGAAACGCTTTACCCTCAGAGTCGTACCAGTTTTCATGGGTGTGGTAACGCTCTTTTTGGTAAACTTCGCGAGCGTCCCAATTCGCTTTTTCACGGGGGAGAAAGTCTCCCCGTTCCAGGATCAAAATTCTTTTGCCAGATGGGGCAAGACGATGGGCTAAAGTGCCCCCACCCGCCCCCGTACCGATAATGATGACATCATAGTGCTGGTCATTCATGGGCTTAAATCCTGACAGGGACAGTCTGTACAAATGCAACGAGTTGCAGTGTTCGGGCAGAGCTTGCCACAGATCTCCCGTGGTTGGCTGCGAGAAACCTGCAAATAAAGCTCAGCTGCCAACAACATGGCTAATGGCGGAACAAAGTAATAAATCCAAAAGCCAGTCCACACCTGGGCGGGTAAAGCTGAGGCAAATGTGCGAGCTGGGTTAATACTCATACCCGAGATCGGGGCAGCAACGGTGACGAATAGGGCGACTAAAATGCCAGCAAACACCCCTGTGAGCTGGTGCAGTTTGGGATGGTTAGACACAACCAACACCATCAGCATCAAACTAAATGCCAGTAAAGCTTCTGTGACTAAGGCTCCTGGCCAATGCCAAATGCCTGGCACAGTGACGATGTAATTAACGGGGATATTCGTGAATGCTTCTCCCAAGGCAACGGCTACGAGAAAAACACCGATTAAGCCACCGATAAATTGGGCCACCACATAAAAAAATGCATCCCAGGGGGCTAACTTTCCCAGGCGATAGAACGCCAGGGTGACGGCTGGGTTGAAATGGGCGCCGGAGCGTTTGCCCCATGGGGAGTAGATAATTGCGATCGCACTCCCCCCCATGGCCAATCCCATCAACACCCCCCGCACCTTGGCTGGCAGGAACGCCATTGCCGGTGACTCAGGTGAATAAAACAATGTCGCAAAAAAACCAGCCAGGATCATAAACAGACCCAGCTCTGCCCCTTCCATCAGATACTCCGGCCAGTTAGAGCGTAAAGAGCGCAGCATCACTGTTCCTGGTAGTTCCAAGTTAGACCACCATCCACAAAGAAGGTGCTGCCGGTCATGTAGCTAGCATCCTCAGAGGCCAGAAACGCCACGAGTCCAGAAATATCTTTGGGCTGACCCAAACGACCCAAGGGAATATTGGTCAACAGGGCATTTAACTTTTCAGGATCGTTCAATAGCTTGGTATTAATCGGTGTTTCGATGGCACCGGGGGCGACATTATTCACCGTGATGCCATAGGGCGCTAACTCTACCGACAGGTCGCGGGTGAGCATCTTGAGCCCGCCTTTACTGGCGCAGTAGGCGGCAAAGTTGGGAAAGGGAAGCTCCTCATGGACCGAACTGATATTGATGATTTTGCCGGAACGCTGGGTGGCCATCAGATGCTTCACCACCGCCTGGGTGGCAAAAAACACCCCCTTCAAATTCACATTGAGCACCGCTTCAAAGGCTTTTTCATCCACCTCCCAGAATGGCGCGTGCTTTTCAATACCAGCGTTATTGACCAAAATATCAACCTGACCAAAGTGGTCAATGCTATCGGCTACCAGACGCTGCACATCTTCCACCATGCCTAAATCGGCACCGACACTGTAGCCGCGCTCGTCATTGCAATAGCCCTCCACCATGTGGCAGGTACCACCGACGGATTTGATCTCGTCTAGGGTTTCCTCTGCCCCCTCTGGATGGGAGCGATAGTTCACCACCACCTTCGCGCCTTCTTTAGCTAACCGAATGGCAATGTCTTTGCCAATTCCCTGGCTACTGCCTGTGACCAGAGCTACTTTTCCATCTAATGCCATAGTCAATTCCCCATCGGTGGAGTCCCAATGGGTTCACACCTTAAACAAGCAGCCTGAGGCCAGGATGAGATTATGCTTAAGCGCTTGGTAGCCACGGGCTGGTTGGGCTGCCCAGTTGAATTTAAGTCCCACGGATATGGACTGGTTGGGCTACACCCGTTGAATTTGATTCCCACGGAGGCCGCTTTCTGGTTCCGAAAACGGCCCTACAGACTAGCCAGATTAAGTTCTCCTGAGAATCAGCAGAACTTAATCTGGCTGAACAACGACGAGGTATCCCTCACGGGGTGTTCCGTTGGTCAATTACTTCGATCTGGATTGCATGGGGTGAGTCGAGTCTTCCCCTGAGACATGGGCCGGGTGGGTAGGGAGGGGGGCAAAAATCGACAGGACCGCTGGATCGCTGCGGACAAAATCTCTTCGTATACTTCAGCTTCAACAACGTAAGCCCCAAAGCGTTCCAGATGGGGATTCATCATTTGAGCGTCGAATAGGAGGAAATTTTGCGATCGCAGCCACTCCACCAGCCTCACCATCGCTACCTTCGAACCATCAGGAATCGTAAAAAACATTGACTCCCCAATGAACGCTCCCCCCAGCACAATTCCCAAAACAGCCCCCGCCAACTGATCTCCCCGCCAGGCCTCAAAACTATGGGCATAGCCCGCCCGGTGCAACATGCGATAGATGGCCTTGAGCTCATCCGAGATCCAGGTAGTTTTGCGATCGGCACAGCCCTCAATCACCCCATTAAAATCTCGATTAAATGCAATCTCAAACCGATCCTGATTCAGCACCCGCCGCCGCGATTTTGGGTAGCGGAACCGATCATCCAAGGGAATCAGAGCTCGTTTGCGACTGGAATACCAATTCAGCATTTGGTACTCGCTATCGGCCATTAAAAAATAGCCCTGAGCATAGCACTGCAAAATGTGGGGAATCGAGTAAGCCATAGCAGCTGAGATAGCGGGGATATCAACTCGCCCATTACATTCTTCAAACCCTTCCCCTACCGTAGCCTAAAAAAACTTACCCTAAAAGAACTTAGCACCGAAAACCCACAGTTCTCGATACAGCATTCGCCATGACTGAACCGATTCAATCCGTCACTTTACCCGCCTCTCAAAATCCAGAGCAGGAAGGCGAATGGCTCAAAGCATCACTGCAGCAATGGTTAGACACCGAATTTTTACCAGAAGCCGTCAACCAAGATATTGCCAAGCGCGCGTCCCAAGTTTTTGTCCGCCAACGAATGGAAGGCGAAAACGAGTTAATTCCACTAGTCATGGCAATTTTGACAGAAATGCAAGCCTTTGACTTTTCCAAAAGTTTCTACAGTGAGTTTGCCGTTGCCAATGCTGTGGGAGATTTACTCCTAGACAGTCTAGGCATCGACCGCTGCTGTGGTGCCTAAATGCTCTGGCTTTTACTCTCCAGCGGCTCAGCCCTGTTCGAAGCTCTCAAAGACGTCACTAGCAAACAAGCCCTCAAGTCTGTAGATGAATACTCAGTCCTGCTAGGTTTTAGCCTGGTGGGAGCAATCCTGATGGGTAGCTGGATGCTGGCCACCGAAGGGCTACCCACCCTAGGTCCCGACTATGGGAAAGCCCTGCTGGTGGGAGGCAGTCTCAATATTTTGAGCTTTACCCTCTATTTTCGGGCGATCAAGACCGCTGACCTATCCCTAACGGTGCCCTTAGTGACCCTCACTCCCCTATTTTTGCTAGTCACATCCCCCATGATCGTTGGCGAATGGCCCACTGCGTTAGATGCCTTAGGGGTGGTTTTCTTGATTGTGGGCTCCTATGTACTCAACTTAAAACCCAGTCAAGGCTTCACCCTGGCTCCGTTACAGGCCATCGCCACTAATGCCGGTAGTCGCACCATGGTGGGGGTGGCCTTTATTTGGAGCATTACCTCGAATTTTGACAAGGTTGGTACCCTCAACTCATCCTCACTGTTTTGGGGTACGTCCCTATTAGCAACCGTTTCCGTCGGCATGGTGCCCTTTGTCGTGCAGCGCGTTTTACACAAAGGCTTTCATGCCGTTATCGGTCCCATGGGAGCCCAGGTCAAATTTATCGTACTGGCAGGACTATTTATTGCTGTGGGGATAGCGTTACAATTTGCCGCATTGACCATGGCCCCCGTGGCCCAAGTAATCGCCGTGAAACGGATGAGTACCCTGATTGCAGTGGTGTTTGGCTATTTTCTATTTGGCGAAACCGGCCTACAAGAGCGACTACTGGGCGCAGCGATTATGGTCAGTGGCGTAGCGATTATGGCTATAGATTAGATAGATGAATTCAATGTTGGGATAGAATAGTATTTATATAAATTTAAGTGTCTGTCCTTGGAGACTCCCGATGCTGACTCTAAAGATCGTTGTATATCTGACCGTTGCTTTCTTCGTAGGCCTGTTTATCTTTGGCTTCCTCAATGGTGACCCCGCTCGGAACCCTGGGCGTCAAGATATGGAATAATTTCTGCTACACGCTAGGTCCGAAAAAGTTCCAATGAATTTTGATTAGGCTCCTTGGCTGGCTCGGCTGAGGAGCTTTTAATGTGAGTGCATTTTTACTGTAGTGATTTTTCAACGCTTGTGTTCATGAGGGTTAGCCCAGCCTGCTGACCATTGGCTGTTTTTAATCATATCCATGACCCCAATTGATTTACCTCCTGAACCATCCTTCAGTCAGCCCCCCCTGATCTCCATTGGTACCGTTGCCCTAGCCAAACAGACCTCAGGGGCAAGCCTCCTGAGCGATTTTCAGGCGGCACCCACTCGGACATCCTCTACTCCATCCACAGATTCCCACTGGGAAATAACCGCTGCCCCCAACAGCCTGATTCCCTTCGGACAACTGTCAGAAACCAGCTCTGCAGATTTCTCAAAACCCAATCTCACCCAGCTGCCCACCCTTCCCCCATTAACTGGTACAGGCTCTGACCTGCCCTCGGAGGAAGCCCTAGACACGGTCAATCAGGTCATTGATGCCGAACTAGATGCAGGGGCCCTAGAGACTATCGAGCCGACAGACTTAGATAAACTTGAGCCCCAGTTCGAGACTGACAACCTATCTCCAGAGGCCATCAATGAGGCCATAGATGACGTTGATCCGAACGCCATTGATTTAGATGGGGTCAATACAGATGCCTTAGATACGGACGCCTTGGACCCTGGATCGGTGCCTGATGTCTTAGATGACGTCTTAGACCGTGATTTAGACGGTGTCACCCCAGAGAATGCCCCAGAGAATGCTCCAGAAAATGTTCCAGGGAACATCCAAGAGGAGCCCGACCCGGCAGCTATTCCACCCGCAGCAGGGGACCTTCCTCCCTTAGATCTTTCAAAACTAGAAATCACATCCGATACCCAAAGCTTTGATGCCATCAGACAGGTTGTGACAGCTCGGGGCAATGCTGTATTTAAACTCAACAATGCCTTTCTCCTGGCTGACGAGATGTGGATTAACCTCAACAACCGCTACGTCCTAGCAGAGGGCAATGTCATCTTGACTCGGGGCGAGCAAGAAGTTAGAGGGGAGCGAGCCGAGTACAACCTGCTGCAAGAATCGGGCACCCTGTTCGAGACAAGGGGGGAGTTGTTTCTGCCCGGTTTTGAAGATGACTTTGCTTCACCAGTCGATGGAGCTGTCACCAGCCGCACGGTGTTTGACCCCCTCAACCCAGATGGGGATATTACCAATGTCACCAGTGCCGGTGGCTTACAATTCAGCTCAAGTATCCGGGGTAATGCCCCTGGTTCCTTGCCCCAAGCGGAAGGAGGCGTTACCCGTCTGCGCTTTGAAGCCGCCCGAGTACAGTTTGACTCCGAAGCCTGGATTGCGGAAGAAGTGCGGTTAACCAACGATCCCTTTTCTCCCCCTGAATTAGAATTTCGCACCAATCGACTAACCCTGGTCACCCTATCTCCCACCGCCGACCTACTCACCACCGAAAATCCTCGCTTGGTCTTTGATCAAGGGTTCGCTCTACCCCTCGTGAAGTCACAATACATTCTGAATCGTGGGGCTGTGGATTCGAATCAAGTTAATCCTTTTCTGGTTAATATTGGCAGTGATTCCCGCGAGCGGGGGGGGATTTTTCTGGAAAGCGAATTCCCCTTGATTCGCAATGAGTCGACTAACTTCAGTATTACTCCCCAGTATTTTCTAGAGCGTGCCCTCTCCCAGGGGGCTCTAAGTTCGGATGTATTGGGCATCGAGATGGATTTCTCCACTCGTCTCAGCCAACGCTCGGATATTTCAGCCAACGCTACGCTCACAGGGCTGGACTTCGACAATATTGAAGATAATCTGCGGGGTAACATCCGTAATCGTTGGTTGGTTGGAAACCACCTCCTGGCAACTGAATATAGCTATCGCGATCGCCTTTTCAATGGCAGCCTGGGGTTTCAAACGGTGCGATCCAGCCTGGGTGCAGTTTTGATTTCACCGGTGATTAATCTAGATCAGCGGGGGCTCAACTTAACCTATCAAGTCGGTGGTCAATGGATTACAGCGGATACCGATCGCCTGGATCTGCTCGATCCGTTCCCCAGGGATAACAACCGGATTAGTTTAGGGCGTTTACAGGCCAGTGCTCGCTTGGGAAAAGGGTTTACCCTTTGGGTGGGCAAACCCTTGCCTGCTACACAAACTGAAGGATTACGTTATACCCCTAGTCCCTTAGTTCCTTTTTTAAGCCTCGGGGTTAGTCTATTGGGCGTTGGCTCCTACTATACCAGTGGGGACTTTCAAGAAGAACTGGTGGCAGATGTGCGTTTAGATGGACAGATTGGCCATCTATCTAAAAATTTTTTTGATTACACTAGATTTAATCTGGGGTATTCCCACGACCTAATATCTAGCAATAACTCTCCATTTTTATTCGATCGAAATGTAGATAACCGAGTCTTGACTTTTGGTATTCTGCAACAAATTTTTGGCCCTATTTTGTTGGGTTTTCAAACTTCGATCAATATTGCTAACGGTGAAGACGTCAATACTGAAATCATTGCCGAGTATAGTCGTCGCACCTATGGCTTGGTGGTCCGTTATAGCCCCACGAGATCCACTGGCTCCATCGGGTTCAGACTGAGCAACTTTAACTGGCTGGGCAGTGGTAGTCCCTTTGATGAGCCCAATATTCGCCAGGTAGATAGTGGTGTGATCGAGCAGCGCTAAGTTTGGCATCATCGCGATCCCCAGAGGCATCTATCCTGACAATTTGCTGCTTCCTAGTACATAAATTCTTATACTGAGGGAATGATGGCTAACCAAGGCATTTCTAGAGGTATTTCTGCTCAAGTTTGATGTCAGGGCGAAATTGTGTCTGAGACTATTCTTTTGTTAAAAGATTAAAAGAATGCTCATTGCTCATCCTTTAAGGGGCACATCAAGGATTCATCGCTAATTATGAAAGTTCAGACCGGTGGACATCAATAAAACTGTACCTACTATTTCCCCAATGTATTAGGAAATTGTTAGTAACAAGATGAATGAACTAATAGATTGGGCTAGAGGTAACTCATTATGGTGGCGCTAGACATAGGGCAAGAAGCACAACAGGCGATTACTTTGATTAAGTCTTTTAGCCTGGAATTGGACGAGTATGGTCCTGAAAGCCAAGTCTTGTATTGGCTTAGCAAGTATCGGGCTGCCTGGATTCGAGATGCCATCATTGAGGCGATTTATCAGGGGCGATATAAGATTATTTCGGTTCAGCATATCCTCTCGATCTGGCAGCGGCGAGGGCAGCCCCTGCGGCATTTTACCTCTGGCTTTGAGCAAGCGTTGATCACTCAGCACGGGGTGACATCCCATTTGTCCAAATCCCTGTCACCTATTGCCATAGAGCTACAGCCTGGGGGAGCCAGTGGCACGATGGATGACCAGGATGTTTTGTCATGGTCGATGACCACGGCCCCTAGTCCAGCGGTCACTAAGATCATGGCTGAGTCATCAGTTCTCAGCCGTACTGATGACTCGGATTGGTCCATTGAGGCATTTCCCGTGGCCGCGTTTGATACGTTGGTGGCGGTTTACCAAGCGAGTGGTGCTGGCTATGCCATGGCTCAGCCGATTGAACCGTCTGATTTTCAAGGGCTAAGGTTCGAGCTGCCCAGTGAGCCTGGGGACATCCTGGACCCGAATCATGGGCCGACTATCGCCTCTGTCCCGATTCAGCCGTTTAGGCCCAGGCCTCGCAAACACTATGCCTAGGCTTTGACATCCCCCATGCGAATTTCTGAGCAAAAGGATGCCATGACTTGGCCCGCTTCATCGCTCAGAACGTTCGTCCGCATGCGTAACTTATCGGTGATAAACCACCACCGCTCTTCTGACCGTAGGCCATGGGTCTCGGTGATGACGGTGAGGATGTCATTTTCTAGTCGATATTGACTGATCTGGGATGGTGGCTGGCCATCGATCTGACGCAGCAATTGGCCGCTGTGGTCATCGGTTGCGATCGCAACCAATAACGTCGACTGCTCTTTGGTCTGTCCGCCGAGGATGGTACTTTTTTGAGTGATCCGTAGACCGCCTAAAATGCCCTCAGCAGAGCCGTTTTCTGCGCCCCATAGCTGCACCAAGTCATCCCCATGGGAATCCACATAAGTGATTTCCAAATCAGATTTACCGGCTTTAGACTCTCCTGCCCTGAGGTAATGCGTGGTGCGTTGCGAGAACCACCGCCCCCCCTGATTTTTAAAAAAGTTCACATTCTGCATGGATAGGTCTGAATAAAGCGACACAAGTGGCCACAATTCGTTATCTGCCTTTAAGTTTACGCTGCCACGGCGACCTAAAAACCATCATCCCACGGGCCAAAACCCACGCAAGCCAGAGGTCTTCAGTCATTGAGGGCAATTCGCAATGATAAGCTAACAGATGCAAATAAAAACCTACTTTAGTCTGTAGTGAGATTTCAATGACCCAACCTGATCAAACGCCCTATTTGTTAAGAGCCGCCAAGGGCGAAATCTTGGATCGACCACCGGTCTGGATGATGCGTCAGGCGGGTCGATATATGAAGATCTATCGCGATCTGCGCGATCAGTATCCTTCCTTCCGTGAACGTTCAGAAAATCCAGAACTCGCCATTGAAATTTCACTCCAGCCCTGGCGTGCGTTTCGCCCCGATGGCGTCATCATGTTTTCAGATATTTTGACCCCTCTGCCGGGCATGGGGATTCCCTTCGACATCATCGAAAGTAAAGGGCCGATAATTGAGCCCGCCATTCGCACCCAGGCCCAAATCGATGCCCTGCGCCCCCTCAATCCGGAAGAAGATTTACCCTTTATCCGTCAGATTCTAACCACCCTGCGCCAAGAAGTAGGCAATGCCTCCACGGTATTGGGATTTGTCGGCTCTCCTTGGACCCTAGCTGCCTACGCTGTCGAGGGAAAAAGCTCTAAGAACTACTCGGTGATCAAGGGCATGGCGTTCTCTGAACCCAAAATGCTACATCAGCTGCTGAGCCACTTAGCCGACGGCATTGCCACCTATGTGCGCTACCAAATTGACTGTGGAGCCCAGGTGGTTCAGCTGTTTGATTCTTGGGCCGGTCAGCTCAGCCCCCAGGACTATCGCACCTTTGCCCTGCCCTATCAGCAGCAAGTGGTGCGCCAGGTGAAAGAAACTCACCCCGATACACCGCTCATTCTCTACATCAGCGGTAGCGCTGGCGTCCTCGAGATTATGGGCGAGTCAGGGGTTGATATTATCAGCGTTGATTGGACCGTCGACATGGCCGATGCCCGTCGTCGTCTAGGGCCCGACATGATCGTTCAGGGCAACGTGGATCCGGGTGTCCTGTTTGGTTCGAAGGACTTTATTCGCGATCGCATCCTCGACACCGTCCGCAAAGCGGGTCGCGGTGGCCACATCTTGAACCTTGGTCACGGTATTCTTCCTGGTACCCCCGAAGAGAATGCCGCCCACTTCTTTGAAACCGGCAAACATCTTGAAGAATTACTAGCCGTTTCTGTCTAGGCAATTTTCCGTCTAGGCAGAACATTGTCCCGGTTACTTCAGGAACTACAGCCCATAGTTTAGGCCCCATCTGTCCTATGGGTTGTAGTTCCCACCTTTAGTCAATCCTTGCCAATTCCTGGGCAATTAGTGAGGCGTCACACCCGCTGTTATCACTGTTACTCAAGTCAATAGTATGGATTTTAAACAGTCCGCCCCATCAACCCGTGAGTCAACTGGCACAAGATATTAGGCCATTCCCCCAAAGAATTTTCATTACCGGTTCTAGCGGCTGCATCGGTCACTATACGCTGGAGCGTCTGCTGCACCAAACGGACCACGAACTTTTTCTGCTGCTGCGTGATCCCAACAAACTTCAGCTCAATATCGCTCAGCATCCCAGGGTCCATGTGCTAGAGGGTGATATCCGTGAGGTAGAAAAGTTTGCAGACCTGCTGGGCACCATGGATAGCGCCATCCTGATCGCCACATCCTGGGGAGGGGCACCCGCCATTTATGACATTAACGTCACTGGCAACCTCAAGGTGATGAATCTGCTAGATCCTGACCGGATACAGCAAGCGATTTACTTTTCGACAGCCAGCATTTTAGACCAGCAAAATCAGCCCCTCAAAGAGGCCGGTCAGGTCTCGTTTGATTACATCCGTAGCAAATATCAATGTCACCAAAAACTCAAGGACTTAGCGATTTTTCCAAAAATCACCACCCTATTTCCCACCCTTGTATTTGGTGGCGACACGAACAAACCCTACTCCCATATCTCTAGTGGGCTATCAGAAGTTACCCAGTGGATCGATTTAATTCGGTTTTTTAGTGCCGACGGCACCTTGCACTTTATCCATGCCCAGGACGTTGCCACCATGGTGACCCATTTAGTCGATCACCCCCCTAAACCAGGTGAATCCAGGGAGTTGGTGTTAGGCAACCCAGCCCTTGCCGTGGATGATGCGGTCACCGCCGTCAGCCATTACCTGGGCCGTTCCATTTATTTCCGCATTCCCCTATCCCCAGGGCTCATCGACTTTTTTATCAAGCTCTTTAAAGTCCGCATGGAAGACTGGGATCGGTTCTGTTTAAAGTATCGTCATTTTACTTATCAAAATCCCCTGACCCCTGCCAGCTTCGGCATAGACACCTACTGCGCCACCGTTGCCGAGCTTTTCCAAGCGACAGGTATAGAAGCAAAGCAGAGAAAAACACGCTAAACTGTGTACCGCGGTAAAAGTCCATAGTTCCCATATGATGGGGACGGTTTTTGTATAGACATTTACTGCTCCAGTTCAAGAATGATTGTGTGAGAAGTGGGACGTCAAGGCCCACTTTTTATTTTGGTTAATTTGTATATTTCCATGGCCCATCCTGTCATCCCACAGGTTCTTGAAATAGCCACCCCAATTGCCACTGACTTGGGGTTAGAAGTGGTGGACGCGGTTTTTCAAACCAACCACAGTCCACCTGTTTTACGTGTTGATGTCCGTAACCTCAGCCAGTCCGACACCAGCTTAAATGACTGCGAACGCATGAGCATTGCCCTAGGTGAAAGATTAGAAGCCTCTGACATCCTACCCGATGCCTATGTTCTCGAAGTGTCCAGTCCTGGAGTTTCTAACCAGCTTGAAACCGCCCGTGATTTTATCGTTTTTAAAGGATTTGCCATTGAAGTCACCCTCCACACACCTCACAAGGGAAAGAACGTCTGGATAGGGACCTTGCTAGAACGCACAGACAGCAAGCTAGCCATTAGCCAACGGGGACGTCGTCTTACCTTACCCATAGAGCTAGTCGAGTCGGTACAGCTGAGTAATCAAGTTGAAGCATAGGACGATTACCCATTTCCCCTGGCCCCAGTAATCCAACCTGGCTAAAGCAAAAATCCCATTTAGATATCAGGTCTACATCAGTATCATTTTTACTTTTATTCGCCCCCACACGTACTTTGTTCAAGGAGGAGAGCGCCCATGTCAATGGTAAGTCTGCCCAGCCTACAGGAAATGATTGAAGGCATTAGCCGAGAACGAAATCTACCTCGTTCTGCCGTAGAGCAGGCACTGCGAGAGGCATTGCTCAAAGGCTACGAACGCTATCGCCGAACTCGCCGTATGGATAGCAATCAATTTGACGAAGACTATTTTGAAAATTTTGCTGTGGAGTTAGATCCAGAAGAAGAAGGCTTTCGGGTCTTGTCCAGCAAAATGATCGTTGAGGCCGTGGAAAACCCTGACCATCAAATTTCCTTAGCGGAAGTACTCGAAGTTGCGCCAGAAGCTCAAATCGGCGACGAAGTCGTACTGGACGTTACTCCCGAACAGAAAGACTTTGGCCGGATGGCCGCAATTCAGACCAAGCAGGTACTGGCCCAAAAATTGCGCGACCAGCAACGACGGCTAATCCAGGAAGAGTTTCAAGACCTCGAGGGAACCATTCTGCAAGCCCGAGTGTTACGCTTTGAGCGGCAGTCCGTAATTATGGCGGTTAGCAGTGGCGCTGGCCAACCCGATGTCGAGGCTGAGTTGCTCAAGCGCGATCAGTTGCCCAATGACAACTACCGTGCCAATGCTACATTTCGTGTAGCCCTCAAAAAAGTGTCAGAGGGTTCTCACCGAGGGCCACAGCTGCTTGTTTCCCGTGCCGATGCCAGCCTGGTTGTCGAGCTATTTTCCAACGAAGTACCCGAGATCGAAGACGAGGTTGTCCGGATTGTGGCCGTTGCTCGAGAAGCCAATCCCCCCTCTCGCTCAGTGGGTCCTCGCACTAAAATTGCGGTTGATACCCTAGAGCGGGACGTTGATCCCGTAGGTGCATGCATTGGGGCTCGTGGCTCACGTATCCAGGTCGTTGTGAACGAATTGCGAGGTGAGAAAATCGATGTCATTCGCTGGTCTCCAGATCCAGCCACCTACATTGCCAATGCCCTCAGCCCAGCCAGGGTGGATGAAGTCCGACTGATGAACCCCGAAGATCGCCAGGCCCATGTGCTGGTGCCCGAAGACCAGCTGAGCCTAGCTATTGGTAAGGAAGGTCAGAACGTCAGACTAGCTGCCCGGCTAACAGGTTGGAAAATCGACATCAAAGACTCAGCTAAATATGATTACGACGCTGAGGACGAAAAAGTACATGCTCAACTTGAAGTCAAACGCCAGCAAGAGGAAGAGGCTGCAGCCGCCCTAGCTGCCCAAATGGAAGCCATTAAGGCGGCCAATCTTGCGGCTGCGCAAGCGGCGGCCGAAGCGGCCGAAGTCGCTGATGCTGAACAACCAGAAGTACTAGATGAAGAGCCTATATCTGAAGAGGAATAAGCGATTGTGCAGCCCAACTATCGACGCTGTGTGAGTTGTCGCCAGGTGGCTCATCGCCAAGATTTACTCAGAGTTGTCCGCACCTATCCCACAGGTACGGTGCAATTGAACCAGGGGGCAGGGCGTTCCGCCTACCTGTGTTGTCAGGTCGCTTGCCTTAATTCAGCCCAGAAAAAAAATCGCCTGGGTCGTTCCCTCAAGACCTCCATTCCAAATGATATTTACCGGCAACTGGAGCAAATCCTCAAAGAGGCGATACAGTCTCCTGAGTAGTTTAAGGCGTATTTTAGGGCCGATTCAGATGATGCTAAGGTAGAATTTAAGACCCGTGCTAATTTCGGTTTAGTACCAACAGTCGATAGAATTAGATATTGCCCATATGCCCAAGGGTAAAATGTAATGTCGTTTCGATAAGGGCAGTAAGTCTATGTGACACCTTACTTCAGTAAATTGCGAGGAATATTTGGATGAACAATGGCAAAGTCAGGATATATGAGTTATCTCGGGAGTTAGATCTAGACAATAAAGATATTCTGGCCATCTGTGAGCGTTTAGAAATAGCCGTAAAAAGTCACAGCAGCACTATCACTGAGTCAGATGCGGAAAAGATCCGTTCGACTGCAGCTGCAGAACCAAAGCGCACTCTGCAAAAGCCGACCCCCAAGCCAAAACCTACTCTTTCTAAGCCAAACGCGCCAAATCGTCCTGTCCGCAAACAGCAAATCTTAGAAATTCGCCGACATCAGACATCAGATTCCCCACCGCCTGAATCGCAATTGTCTGCGCCCCAACCTCCATCAGACTCTACAGATGTAACGGGTGGGGAGGCAGCGGACAATTTAAGACAGCCCCCAAATCGTCCTGGTGGAGTACGCCCCAAGCCATCTATCCGCGCTCCACAAAGGCCAGTGCCTCGTTCCTCCACTGCAGTGGGTGGTAGTGTGGCTGGTGAAGGTGCGACACCAGCACCGAGTTCGCCTAGTTCTGGACCGCAGATTATTCAGCCTCGGTTAGTCTCTCCGCCCGCGCGCTCATCAGCACCCAAACCTCGGGGGATAAGGCTTGTCACTAGCGATTCCGACGGCAGACCGTCGGAGTCTGGCTCAGGTGAATTTAAGCCAAAGCCCACACTCTTAAAGGATAAGCCCAGCAAACCCAGGCCCATCGGCGAGGTGCGTCGTCCCAAACCCGGTAGCCCTGGTGCTATTGACACAGATACGGATGATGATGTGGTGACGGGTGATGATGACGTCATCGGTACGGGGCCTGTACTCGTGGGTGCGCCTCGACGCCCTGATGTGCGTCGCCTGTCAGCGCCAGCGCGTCCGCCCAAGCGGGGTAAGCCTCGGGGGGAAAGTGAAGAGGAGGAGATGCGGCAGCGGGCAAGTAAAAATGCCACTAAAAAGCGTCGTGCCCAGCGTTTAGATGAAGACGAGGACATTGATGATCTAGAAGGTGGGGCGGATGGTGATCCCATGGCCACCCCGATGAGTATCTCGCTCATGCGGCCGCCTAAGCCAAAATCTCACAAAACTCAGGCAAAGCCGGCCACCGTTAAGAGCCGGTCTATGCCCAGTAGAGGGGGTTCGTCTCGCCATAATCGTCGCGATCGCAAGGTCGAGGTGGTAGACGAAAAGCCGACAATGATCACCCTCACCAATGGCTTGACGGTGCATGACTTAGCCCAAGAACTCATGCAACCTGAGACTGAAGTGATCAAGTTGCTATTCTTTAAGGGCATCGCCACCAACATCAATCAAACCTTGGATATTCCCACCGCTAAGATGGTGGCCGAGGCCTTTGAAGTGGAAGTAGAAATGGCCGAAGTTGAGTCTGAAGCCAAGAAGACTACCGAAATGCTCGACGAGACTGATCTTGAGAGCCTCCAGTCACGGCCTCCAGTGGTGACCATCATGGGTCACGTCGACCACGGTAAGACATCCCTACTGGACGCCATCCGAAAAGCAAAGGTTGCCAGTGGAGAAGCCGGTGGCATTACCCAGCACATTGGTGCTTACCACGTCGATGTGCCCCACGATGGCAATACGCGTCAAGTTGTCTTCCTAGACACTCCGGGGCACGAAGCCTTTACCGCCATGCGTGCTCGGGGTACTCGAGTAACTGATATCGCCGTACTCGTAGTCGCTGCCGATGATGGTGTTCGTCCCCAGACGATTGAAGCCATTAGTCATGCTAAAGCTGCCAAGGTGCCCATTGTCACCGCCATTAATAAAATTGACAAGGAATCAGCCAGCGTTGACCGAGTCAAGCAAGAACTAATGGAATATGGCCTTGTCCCCGAAGAATGGGGTGGGGATAGCATTATGGTGCCCGTGAGTGCCGTCAGTGGCGAAAACCTGGATCTGCTGCTAGAAATGATCCTGCTACAGTCTGAAGTCGAAGACCTCCAAGCGAATCCAGACAGATTGGCTAAAGGTACCGTCATTGAAGCCAACCTCGATAAGGCGCGGGGACCCGTGGCCACATTGCTGGTCCAAAATGGCACCCTACGGATCGGAGATTCGATGGTGGTGGGCTCTGTCTTTGGTAAGGTACGAGCCATGCTGGACGACCGCCTAAATCGGGTCAAAGCTGCATCCCCCTCCTTTGCGGTAGAGGTTCTAGGCCTGAATGATGTCCCCCAAGCGGGTGACGAGTTTGAAGTCTTCGCCTCCGAGAAAGAGGCCCGCAGCGTTGCCGATAGTCGCGCGGTCGACCAGCGACAGTCTAGGCTCCAGCAAGCAATGGCATCTCGTCGTGTCACCCTGAATACGCTTTCTGCTCAAGCCCAAGAAGGAGAACTGAAAGAACTCAATATCCTGCTAAAAGCGGATGTCCAAGGATCGCTTGAAGCCATTCTGGCATCCCTAGAACAGCTACCCCAAGACGAAGTACAAATTCGAGTGCTGATGGCAGCTCCGGGGGAAATTAGTGAAACCGACGTGGATCTAGCCGCTGCCAGTGGTGCTGTCATTATTGGCTTCAATACAACCCTAGCTCCAGGAGCCCAGCAGTCCTCTGACCGGCTGGGGGTAGATATTCGTGACTACGACATTATCTATAAGCTGCTGGAAGACATCGAAGGGGCGATGGAGGGTTTACTCGAGCCGGAACTGGTGGAAGAGGAGCTGGGCGAAGCGGAAGTTCGAGCTGTCTTCCCCGTGCGCAAAGGCTCTGTGGCAGGTTGTTACGTCCTGTCTGGCAAAGTTACGCGCAATTGCAAGATTCGAGTTATGCGTGAAGGTGTTCAGGTTTACGAAGGTAATCTCGATTCCCTAAAACGCATGCGCGATGATTCCAAGGAAGTTGCCTCTGGATTTGAATGTGGTATTGGCGTCGATAAGTTTAGCAGCTGGGAAGAGGGTGATCGGATCAACGCCTTCAAGTTGGTAACGAAGCGACGGACTTTGGCCGGCCGCTCCTAGGGACTAGGCTGCTACACTTCAATCGCACGTTTACTTCACCCCTACGTCTAATAGATATCTGAGAAGGAAGCTCCATGTTTTAAGAGATTCCTTCTCAGGTATAGGCTTAAAGCATATTTGGCTAGGGGAAACCATAGTTTATTGCACTGGCTATCGCCATTGACATGGATACAACCCTATACAAAGCGTTACTAGAGGCACAACATGTCTTTAATGCGTGCGTTATCGTATAGGAAGAAAACGCTGAAATAAATAAGTAGATCAGCTTACGCAGGGAAACCTATGGCTACTCAATCCTCCACTCTATCTAGCTCTGAAAACGCGAATGTATGGCTCAGCCTACAGCGTGCTATATGCAGTAGTGCCGGATTTCAACGATGGAAATCGGAGCTACCCAGTGATACGTTAGATATAACGCCATTAGATCAGTTGGTGAGGCGATATCTAAGGGAGACATTAGAGACTCTTGCCTACTAGGCAAAGTTTTCCATATCAGGTCGAATGGATTGGACTTAAGGGTAATAATGTCTTTTTTCCTTGAATTCAATTCGGTCCACATTTTTTAACTAAAAGAGGAGGTCAGAGACGGCTTCCTCTTTTAGTTTGTTTTGAGTTCATATTTGCACCATCGTTTACGGCATAGGTGGTTGCTTAAGCCTTCAGCAGACTGTAATCGCCCCTCGAGCGAAGTCGAAGGGACGCCTCGACACGCCTTTAAGCTCACTCCAAAGGAAACGCTTTGCATTAGGCTTGCGCCCTGGTGACACGACTCCGCTCAGCTAGCGCTGGATTTGGGACATTTACCAGTAGATTGAACTGCTTCTGCTCCTAAACCCAATACAGCCTTTAAAGCCGAAAAGGCCTCTGTCCTAGGACAGAGGCCTTTTCGATTAGACTAGGTCAAAAACCAATGCGACTACGCGTTGATTTGGGGAGCAACCAAAGCAACAGGAGCAGCTTCACCAGCGGCCAAGTCTAGGGGGAAGTTGTGAGCGTTGCGCTCGTGCATTACTTCCATACCCAGGTTGGCACGGTTGATTACATCGG